>JAGRGW010000184.1 GCA_020445315.1 Gammaproteobacteria bacterium | reverse complement strand
TACATCGGCGAACGCGGGAATCTCCGAGGGGAATGGCATTCCCGGGAAAGATCCCGGATCATCGCTACGCGTTGTCCGGGATGACGGCAATGGTGACTCGGATATATCGCAACACCCCCGAGGCCGCGAAGACGATGTGACAGGCTTGAAAACAAGCCACCCTGCCGGGACAATCCCGACATGAAAATTCTGCTCGCCAACCCCCGGGGATTCTGCGCCGGCGTCGACCGTGCAATCGAGATCGTCGAACGCGCCCTCGACACCTTCGGTGCGCCGATCTACGTCCGTCACGAGGTCGTGCACAATCGCTTCGTCGTCGACAGCCTGCGCAAGCGCGGCGCGATTTTCGTCGACGAGATCGGCGAGATCCCCGATAACGCCACGGTCATTTTCAGCGCCCACGGCGTGTCGCAGCAGGTCCGTGGCGAGGCCGACCAGCGCGGCCTGACCGTGTTCGATGCGACCTGCCCGCTGGTGACGAAAGTGCACATGGAAGTCGCCCGACACTGCCGCGCCGGGCACGAGGTCGTGCTCATCGGCCACAAGGGGCATCCCGAGGTCGAGGGCACGATGGGCCAGTACCACTGCACCGACGACGTCGGCGGCATCTACCTTGTCGAAACACCCGAAGACGTCGACGACCTGGTGATCCGCAACCCCAATGAACTCGCCTTCGTCACCCAGACGACGCTGTCGATGCACGACACGGCGCGGGTCATCGACGCCCTGCAGCAGCGCTTCCCGAGCATCCGCGGGCCGAAGAAAGACGATATCTGCTACGCGACCCAGAATCGCCAGGACGCGGTGACCCGGCTGGCCGAGAAGTGCGACCTCGTGCTGGTCGTCGGCTCGGTCAACAGCTCGAACTCCAACCGGCTGCGCGAGATTGCGGAGAAACAGGGACGACCCTCGTACCTGGTCGACGGCCCCGAGGACATCCGCCGCGACTGGCTCGACGGCGTCGACACGATCGGAGTGACCGCCGGCGCGTCAGCGCCCGAGGTGCTCGTCGAGAGCGTCATCGACCGGCTCAGGGAATGGGGCGCCGACGGTGTCGACAACGATGACGGCCAACCCGAGACCGTCGTGTTTGCGCTGCCGAAGAACCTGTTGAAGGCGATGACCGCCTGAGAATGGCCGAGCCGGCTTCATGATCGGCAAGACATGACGCCGATGGAACAAGCTTCAGCGTCGTGACTTCTGCCTGGGCATCCCCCGACTGCCGGTTACCAGCAACTGCTGTTCCTTGCGGTCCTGTCACCCGTATGATCGATCTGGAACCAGGAGCAGGTGGTGTCGTCGGCCTGGGCCGCGGCACTACGTTTGCGCGCCTGCACGGTATAACTCTGGCCGCTGTTGGTAACCGTCAGACGTGTAATGTTGTAGTAGCCCTTTTCAGACCGGCCACCGCTCAGTTCTGTCGATAGCTGCAACGAACTCAAAGTGGCCGCGTATCCCCCGTTGGCCGTGTAGTACCTTTCCTGCGCCAGCGCCACCGCCGCCAGCGCGGTCTTGGCATCGGCGCGCCGGATCTTCTGCATCTGCGTCGTGTAAAGCGGATAGGCCACAGAGGCGATGATCGACAGCACCGCGACCACGACCATCAGTTCGACCAGTGTCAGACCCTGCTGCTTCGTTTTCATATCGGCGGCCCCATGCGCATATGCGTGACTATTGGTGTGCCACCGACATCCGTGCTCGTTGACGACAACATGTGGGACAAGCGCCCGTCGACCAGATCCTTTCTCGACAGGGGTTGTTCGTCGTAGGTCTCGATACGGGTGTAATCCGCGATCACGTACTTGCGGTCTGCCACGAAGTACCATTGCCGATCCATCAGGTGAACCCGGCCCGATAGGCCTTCGTCACCGTAGCTTACCGCTGCCGCCGGGGCCGCCAGTCCGCCAAGCAACAGCCATGCGATCACAAAGTTCCTGAACATAACCATCGATCTCAATTGTTGAATATCTCGCGCCATGACTGGCGCCCGACGAACTCGTTACCCCGGCTCTCGGTGACTTTCTGGATCGCACCGCTGGACCCGCTGAAATACTTGAACTCGCGGCCTTTGCCACCGGCGCCGTCGCCGTTGCCACCACCACCGCCGCCACCGCCATCGGTGCCATAGGTGTTGTCCTTGAGGATACCCGGCGTCGGCATGATGCCCACGCCCGACTTCACGCCACCCACGGCCTCGGTTCCACCTGCGCCGTCCGACACAAAATCATCGGTATCGAAATTGCCGTCGCCATTCAGATCGAACGGCGTGATCGGAAGACGGCTGCCAGTCGCCGCGCTGACTTCCATCAGCCAGCTGTCGCCACCGAAGTCGCAGGGATCGTCCAGCGGCAGCAGCGTGACGAAAATGATCTTGCCGTCACGCAGCACCGGGTCGGCCACCATGCGTTCGCCATAGTTGTTGGTGTTTCCGCCCTCCGTGCTGTACAGGTCCATGTACCAGCCCAGTCTTCCGGGATCATTACTTCGGGTCGTCGCGGACAAATTGGTCTGCGGCAGGCCACCGGCAATATGCCATGCGAAATTGTTGGAGGACGTTCGGCGCACATCGTCCGGATCGGTATTCACGCCCGAGAACGGCAGTTCCTCGACGATCGCCTGCGGCTCGAGATGACCACGGGTGATCACGCTGAGACTACTGACCGCCTCGTTGCGGTCCCAGACACCGTAAAAGACCTGCGTGTCCTGCCCGGTCGTCGAGTTGTCACCGGTCTCGATGTACTTGCCGGTACCGAAATAAATCATCTGGCCAGCCAGGTTCGGATGCAGCCCCACTTCGATCCGGGTCGTGATCGGCAGGCTGGTTCCGGCAGCGTTCTTGGCGATGAAGAACGGCACCGGCGTGCTGCCCGACTTGTAGGCGAAATCCCAGTTGGCCGCGCTGGCGTCGGTCACGTCGAGCTTCCAGACGTTCCCGAACAGGTCGGGCGCGTAGATGTAGTCGACGATACGATCACCGTCCAGGTCGACCGGCGACGGCGTGGCAACACCGTTCGGCCTGGCTGCACCGGTGGGATCATCGGCGGTCCCCTCGCCGGTGTTGAACTTCTTGATCACCGCACCGGTCTCGATATCGATGACGTAGACGACTCCGTTGCCGGTCGAACTGACGTGGCTGTCGGTGCTGTTCCGGTTGTCGGTGTTGTTGTACCCATTGCCGATGATGGCTGCCCACTTGCCGTTGTGCATGCGCACGATGGCCGGCTGGCCATAGGTGAACCCCAGGTCGGCATCGTCGGCATCGGTGAACTCCCAGAGCACCAGACTGGATGCGTTGGATTCCTGGTAGTTCGTCGCCGTCGGGTTAGTGACGTTGAGCGCGAACAGGCCCTGCCCTCCCTTGCCCAGCGCACCGACGAGGACCGTCTTCCACGACGAGCCCCAGAACACGTCGCCGGCGGTCGGCGAGGCGTCGACGAAGGTACGGTGGCCGATGTTCGTACCGTACTGCACCGATGTCAGCGCCGAGAGATGTTGATAGACCTCGCTCGGCACGTAGGCCAGCATTTCGGTTCCACCGGTCGATGTATTGCTGGCGTCGAACGCATGCAACATGCCGTCATTCGCACCGACGTAGATCATTGCCTTGCGGTTGGCGTAAGTGCTGGCGAACGACGAATAAGGCTGCGACTCCAGGCTGTCGGGGTAGGCGAATGCCGGCGCCGCCACGTACACCGGGTTGGAGTTGATGATGTCGCCGAGGATACTGGGCCGCGAGCGCATCGAGTTGACGGTGCGGCCACGCAGGAACTCGAGGCGCGACTCGCCTATCGCATCCGTCTCGATCGTCGGGCTCAGCGGAGACGCGATAAACGACAGGGGCTCGGTCTTCAGTGCCGTGGTCTGCGAGGTGTCGAGTTCGGTCGTACCCGGCGTGGACGGGTTGCTCGGCCAGCGGAACGGGATACCGGCACCCGTCGACGGCTTGATCGTGATGATCTCGCGGCCGGTCGACCAGTTTTGTCCCGTGTAGCTGGTACGTGCAGTCGTCGTCGGGCACAGCCCCCCGGTCAGTACACACCCGGCATCCCACTGGGGTACGGAGCCCAGGTTACCAACGCCGCTACCGGACGCGACGATGCTGTAGGCCAACAACTGGCCACTCCAGTCGCTACTGTCGAAGCGCGCCTGGAACAACAGGCTGCCGCTGTTGAGGAAGCCTGAACTCAGGGCGACCGATGACGACGACGCCGTCCGGTCGGCGATACTGTTCAGCGCCGCGCCCAGCGAGGTGATCAACTGCTCGGGGTTGCCAGCACTGAGGAACTGGCCGCGCCCGTTATAGGCGGAGTGCCAAAGGTCGTCGATGGTCGTCGGCCCATCGGCCGTCACCGACGGCCAGTTGAAACCCGCGTCCGTAGGGTCCGTATCCGTTGCATCGCTGGGCGTCTTGGTACCGAAAGGATCGAGGGTCCCGACCACGCCGAAGGCCACGCCATAAGTGACCAGGTGTTGATGCGAGGCTTCGTCGATACCGGCAATTGTCGGCACCTCGTCCGGGTAGACGGCGTCGTCCGGTTTCAGGTCATCCTCGTAGAAACGCATGGCCACGTCAGCCAGCGTGTTCGAATAACTGTCGGCATACTGATAGCCCTCACCGGTCGAGTCGTTCTCATCGCCATCGAAGTTCGTGTCATCGTTGCCGTCCTCGTTGCCGACACTCGGCGAACCGGAGTTCCAGTACCCGTCCGTAACCGTGACGTTGAAGTTCTGTTGGCATTTACCACCGGCATTCGCCGGCAGGATCGGGGAATCATTGCCGGCAAAGAAGTCACCCAGACCCTGCATCGCCGGCCGGGTCGGCGTACCGCCACCGACGCAGCCGGAGCCCGTCCGGCAATACAGCGAATTGAGAATGTTGTACTTGTCGGTGGAGTCCTCCAACTCGAACACCGTCTGAGGGCCGCTGCCGTGCTCGAACAGCCCCAGGTTGAGCCGGTAGATGCCGGTTCGCACGGAAGTGGTGTCCGTGACAACCTTTCCGATAGCCGCCCAGGCCACGTAACTGCGCTTGCGGTAGTAAGTAAACCAGTTGGCAAAGTTCTGGATCTCTTCCGCGTAGGTGCAGGTCGCACTTGCCGCGTTGACACAGTCGGTCCGCGCATCACGGCCTTCACCGACGTAATTCGGCGTCGACGAACGGATCTCAACGGCCGTATGCTCGCCCGTCGGGTCGGTCCAGCCATCATTGTCGACATCGTTCCATCGATAGTACTTGGCCCGGTAGTAACTGCTGCTGGTCGATATCAGGTTGAGCGTGCCGTCGGAACTGTCTTTCGGATCCCACGGCGCGGCGTTGGCCGGCGCGTTGGTAAACAGCACCGCACCTGACGAGTCGGTCCCCGCCCAGGGGAGATAGGTCACCGACGGGTCGTAATACAGCTTGTTATAGGCAGCATTGCGGAAGCGCCAGTAACTCTTGCCACTGTCCTCGTCTTCGTCTTCGACGCGCTTGAAATCACCGGAGTTGGAGAACAGGTAGGACCCGCCCGACCCCGTCGTACCGTTGTGAAACAGGTAGGCGTAATCCGCCGATGTGGATATCGACGGCGGCGTCGTGCCGGTGTAATTGAGCCCCCTACCATTGTCACCCTCGGTCACCAGGATCTCCCAGTCCATGCTGCCGGAGTCGTCGAGCAGGAAGTACACGTTGGGATCGACCGATGCGGTCAGGAACAGCGGTGTCTCGGCAAGGGTCAGGATACCCGCCCGCGCGCTGCCACCGATGCAGACCAGCAGCGCTGCCGCGGTCGTCGTCAAGGTTTTTCTGAATGACGTTTTCATGATGTATCCCCGGTGACCCTACTTCCTGATCACGCTCTGGAGCGTCGATTGAGACTGGCCGTTGCGCCCGAAACCACGTGCCGTGACGCGGTACCATTCACTCGACGGCTGGCTGGCGAAACCGGCCACGATACTGGCACCGCGCTCGACCACCTGCAGGCGTTCGACAATGTACGCCGGCTGACGGCTGACGTTCTGCAGCGAGGTGTTCGCCGTGTTGTCGCCATACTCGCGGGTGTTGCGATCGTTCGTAGCGTCGCTCGAATCCCAGTAGACGGCGCTCGAGGTGCTCGTCACCCAGACGTCGTAGTCCGCAGAAGCCGGATCGGCCGGCTCGCACAGCCCACCGGTGCAACTGGTCGTGAACACCGTGGTCGGATCAAGGCTAACGCGGGCCTCGAGCTCGCCGTCACGCAGTCCCGCCTCGGCGGCCTGGAATCCCGACAGGCCTTCCTGCATGTTGCCGGCCATGCGCTCCTGCATCACGGTACCGTCCATGCCCGAAATACCGAGCAAGGTCAGTACCAGCAGGATTACCAGCGAAACGATCAGCACGGAACCCCGCGCCTGTTGCTTCCATTTGCTCATCGGGAGCGGTTCCTCAGCGAAACAGTGGCAACGAAGGGATAGCGCAGTCGGCCATCACTGGCCGTGACAGTGGCGCCATTGAAACTGAACGTCTGCGATCCGTCGACGACGTTGTCGCTGTCGCTCTGCATCAACAGGTGTACGCGCACGCTGACGACGTTGTTCCAGTCGGTCACCTGGTTGGCGTTGACGTAGGCGTCGGCCACGCCATCCGGCACGGTGCCGGTGTCGACACCGTACTGCAACTGCAAGGCCTCGACACCCTCGACCAATTCCTGCGCGGTACCGGCAACGCCGTTGGCACTGATCTCGCGACGGAACAGCGACGGCGGATTGGTCGCCGTGCCGCCGCGCTTGCCGATGTAATAGACCCAGCCGGCGAGCTTGAAGGCGTGTGCACCACCATCGCTGTTCAACAGCGACAGCGAGCCGTTGGTCGCACAGTTCAGACTCGCATCATTACCGCTCAAGCTGCACACGTGCGCGATATCGGCATTGGTACAGTCCGTCAGCATCATGGTATCGGCGGCCGCATAGGGCGGCGTCGAACCCGCCGACACCGTCGATCCGGAAACGTCGACCAGCACACCGTCGCCATCGACATGCCAAAGCCGGATGACATCGGAACTCGCCAGCGCGTTGGTCGAACTGTCCAGCACCGGCGTCGTGCTGCCGGCCGTTGTCCACCCCGATGAACTGGCATCGGACACCGACGCATCATCGGCAATGACCGAGTAGTTCCCATAGCTGGTATTGCTGGCTTCCCAGCCCTCGACACCGTTGTCGGGCGTGAACTGGGAAGATGCCGTGAACTCGATATTGATGACGACGCCTTCCTGGTCACGCCCGGTGCAGCCCGTGTACCCCGCCATGCGGATATCGCGCTCCAGTCGCGACATCGCGTAGCGGGCGTTTTCCTGCATGGCCGAGATCTGCCCGGTCAACTGGTAGGAGGTCTTGTTGGCGGCAAACAGCTGGATGACGCCGGCCATCAGCACCAGCCCCAGCACCAGCGAGACCATCAGCTCGATCAGGGTCAGGCCGGCCTGCCGATAGATTCGTGAACTCATCATTTTCATGGCACGACCACCGTTACCAGCCTCTCCTTGTCCGTCGCCGCGTTACGGTCGTCATCCCACCAGACCTTGACCGCGTACTGGTTTCCGACGCCGTCGCAGGCCGGCGATCCCTCGCCACTGCCGTCGTCGAAAGTGCTGTCGATGCAGACCACGCCCTCGCCGCCCGGCAGCGCCGCCAGCGCCAGCTTCCACAACGCGACGTCATCGCCGGCCATCTGCGCCGGCGTGCAACCCGTGGTCGACCGGCAGTTACTGTTCAGGGTGCCGGCGTTGCCGCTGTAGCTGGCCGAATCGACTGCATCCTGGTTGGCCCGCATGCGGTCACTGATGTCGTATGACAGCATCACCGCCTGGGTCCGGAAATAGGCATCGCGCGAATTGCTGACACCAAGCAGTTGCAGACCGGCGACACCGATCAGGCCAATCGACAGCACCAGCAGCGACACCAGCACCTCGAGCAGCGTGAAGCCACGACTGCCGTGCCGATGATGGAGCGGTAACCGCCGCCATTGACGAACCGATTTCCTCATGCGCATGCCCCTCGTTCACTGCGGACCTGGCCGGTAATCGATACCCTGACACAGCGCTTGGTTTCGCCCCCCGCATCCGCGTTCTCGAACTCGAAGGTCCAGGCGGCACCCGCGGCCTCCTCGCCTGCCGAGTTGAACTGCACACGACCGTTCGCATTGGCCGTCAGTGTCGTGACGCCAGCGTCGTTCGGCCACTGCCGCACGATCTCGCCGGGCGTATCCAGCGCGCCATCGCCATCCAGGTCGGCAAAAACAAAGAAGCCGGCACCCCAGTTCGTCGTGTTGATCGGGCAGCTGTTTATCAGATTACCGGCGGTGCTGCCGGTGCATACGTAGACATTCAGGTTGCGCTTGACCGCCTCGCTTCGCGCCAACTGCAGCGCTGAGACCAGGGCGTTGGCCTCGGCAGTCGCCCGGTTGCTGCCGACGACCCCGGTGAACATCGGCATGCCGACCGCGAGCAGGATAATGATGACGGCCAGCGTCACCATCAGTTCGACCAGCGTGAGTCCGTTTTGGTTTTTCATGACCTGTCTATAGCAGCTGCCGGTTAAAGACACACTCGCAGCGGTGATAAGATGCCGCTTTCACCCGACGGGCGGTAACGACGGCGTGTTCGTACAGCGTGTTGTCGACCGACGTCGAGTCAGCCTTTAGCGACAGACCGATACCCGGCACGGCCCCACCCCCGTTCGCGAAACAGGAAGCCGCATCCCACGGCTAGCCAGTCGACCGCGGGCCGACCGTGCCGCAGCCAGGGCCGAGACAGCACATGAACCACATCATCATCGTTGGCGGGGGCGCCATCGGCATGCTCACCGCGCTCGAGTGCGCCAGCGCCGGCATGCAAGTGACCGTGTTCGAACGCGGCGAGACGGGCAGGGAATCGTCGTGGGCAGGCGGCGGCATCGTCTCGCCGCTGTTCCCGTGGCGCTACCTTGACAGCGTGACGCGCCTGGCGAGTTGGAGCCAGCAGGCCTACCCGGGGCTGATCGATCAACTGGCCCGGGATGCCGGCACAGACCCCGAGTACACGCCCAGCGGACTGATCCTGATTGCACCGGACGAGATCGAGCAGGCCCGCGCATGGGCAGGCCGGCACGGTCGCGTCGTCGAACAGATCGATGCCGCAACCTTCGCCGAACTCGAGCCCGAGGCCGCCGAACCCGTCGACGATGCACTGTGGATGCCGACGGTCGGCCAGGTACGCAACCCGCGCATGGTGCAGGCGTTACGGACGCGACTCGAACAACTGGGCGTGTCCATCCGGCCGCAATCGCCGGTCGGCAGCCTGCTGCGCGATGGCGACCGCTGCATCGGTGTACGCAGTGCGACCGGCGACACCCGGGGTGATGCCGTCATCGTCTGCGCCGGTGCCTGGAGCGCGGGACTGCTGTCAGACCTGCCGGCACCGCCGGCCATCGAACCCGTGCGTGGCCAGATGCTGTTGTTCCGGGCAAGGCCCGGCACGATCACGCGCATGGTGCTGGAGCAGAATCGCTACGTCATCCCGCGGCGCGACGGCCGCACGCTGTTCGGCAGCACCATCGAGTACGCCGGCTTCGAGAAACAGACCACCGACGCCGCGCGGGACGAATTGTTCGAGATCGCCACCACGCGTTTCCCGGTGCTGAAAAACGCCGAGGTCGAGGCCCACTGGGCCGGGCTGCGGCCGTCGTCACCGGCAGGGGTGCCGTACATCGGGCGCCACCCGGAGATCGCGGGCCTATACGTCAATGCCGGCCATTTCCGCAACGGCATCGTCCTCGGGCCGGCCTCGGCACGCCTGGTCACCGACCTGGTGCTCGGTCGCGAGCCGATCGTCGACCCGACACCCTACGGCTGGACCGCGGCGCGCGGCTGAGTGAACATCACCAGGTGGTTGAGTTCTGGCCGGCTCGGCCTGTACAATGCGCGCCCCCGCAAAGCCAATGTAGCTCAGTCGGTAGAGCAACTGATTCGTAATCAGTAGGTCGGCGGTTCGATTCCGCCCATTGGCTCCATTTATTCAATGACTTATGGCGATTCTCCGCGAATAGCCTTATCGCAAGTCACCAATAAGTCACCAGCCGTCGAAGATTACGGCTCCCGCCATTGCGATCTATTCGAGCACGAAAGAACAGGCACGACCGGCTCACCTCCTGAGCCACCAACCGCCGGATACTGCCGGCATGGCCAACACCCTCGCCGATTTCCCGGCTGACCGCTTTGCGAGCCGCGCCAACTGCGAGTGCGGGCACAACGCCGCGGTGCCACAGGACATGAATGTTGCGTCCTAATGATGTCCTGAACGTAAAGTTGCCGCTCGCACGGTCGATATTCGATCCAAGCCCGCTATGTCTCAGCAGTGGCCGGAGCAAGGATCATCCTGTGACTGACGAAATCGACATCCCGCTTCTCGCTCCCGAAACCCCAGAACGTTGTGCCGAATATCTCCGTCTATCGTTGGCACAGATGAGGGAGGCCAAAGCATCCGCCCATCCGGTCAACTACTCGCTTTTCTTTCATCACGTCGCCGGAACAAGCGCGACGTTAAGTGACCAGATTAACGCGGTACGGTCGGACGGGCAGAACTGGAAAGACGAAGAAGCAACAGCCCTGTTCTTGAGACACTTGCTGCCATGCAATGATTCAGAGGCTTCCGGCCTCCAACAGAAGCTATCCGAGGCGGTGGATAGCGTTGTCATCACCACAACCGACCTTGGATATTCTGCAAGCAAACATGCGGAGAAACTTCGCCACAAAGAACTGCAGCTCGCTTCTTGCACCAGCACCCAGCAAGCCAAATCCATTGCTCAAGGTCTCCTTCAAGAAGCCCATGAACTACATGAATTCTCAGCCGCTAAGGCACTCGAACTGCAGGCGTCGGCGAAACAGATACAGCATCTGAGGGACGAATTGCAGCGAGCCCGTCAGGAGGCGATGACCGACACGCTGACCGGGCTCAGCAATCGCAAGGTGTTCGATCAGACACTGACTAATCTTATCCGGCAAAAACACGAAAAGAACATCGACTTCTGCCTGATCATTATGGACATTGACCATTTCAAAAAGATCAATGACAAGTACGGACACTTGGTCGGCGACCGGGTTCTGAAACAGCTCGCGCATCAAACGACGAGAAAGATCAGACAAACGGATGTGGCGGCACGGTACGGGGGCGAGGAGTTTGGCATCCTATTGCCTAAAACCTACATCGACCAAGCCAAGCAAGTTGCAGAGAGTATTCGCCACTCTATCGGCCAGATCAACATGCGCAAGACAGATACAGGCGAAGTGATCGGGAACATTACGGCGTCGTTTGGCGTTGCCCAGTACCATACTTCCGAATCCGAAACGGACTTGATTGGCAGAGCCGACCGAGCCATGTATGCCGCAAAGCAAAAAGGTCGAAACCGCACCGTATCGTCCGTGGCTCAAGCCCCACCAATCAAGTCTGTTTCAGATGCGTAAGCGCCGTGCAAATAGAACAGTGCCCATTCGATAAAGGCGCCGCTCACATTTACAACAAACAGGAGACGACCTGTGGCAATACATATCGGCAAAGGGGAAAACGAGTGCCAGCTTCACATAGACGGCCGTTTCACTTTCGAAACCTACCGTGAGTTTCTCAGTGCTGTCGATGGGCGAAGCCCTCACTGCAAACACCTGACAATCGACCTGACAAGAACGGACTATCTCGACAGCTCGGCACTGGGCCTGCTGATACAGATGCGCCAACGACTGAGCAATCCTGAGCGCAACGTGTTGAGGGTGAAAAAAGGTAGCGTCGCTGAGGAAGTCCTGACTATCACCAACTTCGCACAGATGTTTCAAATTGAGGTCACCTAACGTCTGCACCGAGAAGCCGAACACGGAAACTATCTTCCATTGATAGATAGCAATACGAATTTCATCAATTCATGAGAAACTGAAGCCGTCGAATTTCACTCCTCCGAAATCGACGTCTCTACTTGGCCCTGCGTTCTATGCGCAGGGCCATTTTTCTTAGAGCCCTGTCTGGATTGTGTGCGCAGCCGGGAAAAAAGCCCCGGAGGAGGATGCTGGGGCGCGAAGGACATGCTGCCGAAATGCGCGTCTACAGCAGTCGGTGGGCCTCTTTATATGCGGCGATCAGATCAACCAATTGGTACTCAACACAGGTGCTGTCGTAATCCCTAACGGTTGATTCCCATTCTTTGACTGCCTCGTCAGCCGCTTGATTCGCAAATTCGTCGGCAGCGTCGCGGATCGTTTCATCGTCGTCGTTATCGGCATCGAACCCTGCGCGTTGTGCGTCCGCCAATTCTGCGTCATAAGCGTTTCGATAGGCCTCGTCGAAGGCTTCTTGCCAGACACGATCAACCTCTTCTTGATATTCCTCGGTCACTTCGCCTCGATATTCGAGCGCGTCCCAGAAAACCTGCTCATCGAAACCCACCCCCTCAAGGAATCGTTCGACAGTCAACGACATGTCACCATCGAATACGGCATCAGCAATCTTCTTGGCTGCAACGCGGTCGCGGTAGGCTTTTTGTTTCTCGGCATTGGTCATTGCGTTCATCATGACAACCCCCCCGATTGAGGTAACAGGAAACCGTTACCAAATTGTAGGTCATGGCCAAACTCACCGCAACCAAAAGTAACGACTATTCGTTACTTTAAAGGTCTGCGTTTTCAGGACAGCTTTCGGGCAACGCTTCTGTGAACTTCAGTCGGGCAACCTGAAGCTGCTCAATGGCGGAATCGACCAGCGCGACGGGATCGGCGTCGCCCGGGTCGGAAAGCAGGGTGTCGAGCATCAGGCGGGCGTTCAACAGGTCTGCCGCGGGGTTGCGGGGGTCGTTCAGATCGGCAGTTTTGAGGTTCAACATGACGGGTGTCTCCGTGGTTGTTAAGTGCAACTCCACGGTATCCCCGTCCACTCGCCGAGCCAATGAGCCAGCAGGCCAATCTTCTGCTGAAAGTTTACCCGGCGGGTTAAAAATCGGCGTTTTCTGTCATTCGGGGTCGTTATCCGGCCCTGACCCCCGCCCCATGTTGTCGTCATAGTGAAGTTTCACGTCGAACGTGCCATTTTTCTTCGCTTCGGCTTCGGCGGCCCGTTCGTCGGCAATCCAGTCTGCAACGTGCTTCGCCCATTCATCTGGCGTAAAGCCTTTGGGGACAAACTTTCCATCGGTGTCATGTGAAGCCATAGCGCGTCCTCCCGGTGCCATAATATTACCCGATAGGTAAAGAGGACCGCGCCATGTGGGTATTCCTGAACGACAGCTTCCTCAGCATGGTTGCGCACCGCGACGACCCCGATGCGCTGCTTGTCCGCGCTCGCAGCCAGCACGACATCAACCGCGCGATACCGGGCGCGACCGTCTTCGAGGATGCCGAAGCCGACTACCGGTTCCGGGCGGTGGTCCCGCGCCGAATGGTGGCAGACGCCATGCGGACGGCGATCCTTGGCATTGACTACCCGAACTTCAAGGATTCGGTTCAGGAACACGACCGGCACGCCGCCTACAGCCGCGTATGGGGCGATATGACGGCCTTACAGCCGGAAGGGGGTCGATACCATTCGCCGGCCGACATCGGCGACGGGAGCGCGTCCAGATGACCAAGCAAAAGGAACCGATCTACTACGTTCCCGAAGGCTGGGCCGAAGACGAGCGCCGGAAGTTTCTCGACGATTGGGCCGAGTCGGAGCGGGAAGCCGAACGCCAAGCCGCAGCGGAAGGCGGCCGCGGTTGGCTCGCCGATGATGACCCATTCGCGGGCGGCCTGAACCCGGAGCGCACGAAGGACTGACCGGGCCGGGGTCGGCACCCCGGCCCGCAGCAATCACGCGGCCTGTTCGGTCTCCGTATCCGCTACAAGCTCCCGCGCCACATCCAGCGACGAACACCGCGGCCACGAACGCGGGGCACCCGGCACTGCCCGGTCGGGTGGCAAGAGTCTCATGCCATTGACAACCTCCTGAAAGTTGCCGGCCCACCATACCCGGGCCGGGACGTTGATCCCGGCTGCTACGGCCGCGCTCCATACCGGGCTCAGGCGCTCGCGCAGGTCGTTGCGCAGGTCTTCGAGCATCTGCGTGTACGCAGCGTGAACAGCTTCGGTGAAGGCTTGCTCGGCCTCAGCTTCAAGTTCGGCGCCCGCGTCGATCAGTCGGCCTAGCTGCTTCGCGATGTCGGCTCGTGCGGCTTCTGCGGCTGCGAGACTGGCATCCTTGGCCGCGATGTCCCGGGCTATGCCATCGGCAGCGTCGAAGTCGCCTCCTGCGGTGACCCTGTTTGCCTGCTCGCGAAGATCGCTGAGTTCCCGGCTCAGTCCCGACAAGCGTTGGTCGATGCGCGAAAGCGACCCGACCACTTCGCCGATCCTCGCGTCGTGGACGTCGATCCGTTTCGCTACGTCGTCGAGTTTGGTTAGATCAATCGCGGCCGTTTTCGTCTTACGCATTGTTGCGCCCCCGATAGATGGAGTCGGCGAATGCGGGGTCGTGGAAGTCCGCTTCGACCGGCTCGGCCTTCGGCTGTTTCCGGCTTGCTTCGACAGCCTCACGCCTCGCTGAGTAGATCGCCCCGTAGTCGAGACCAATCTCGTTGGTATGCTGCGGTTGGGCACTGGCACGCGCTCCTGCTGTCGCCAACCGGGCACGCAACTCAGCGTTTTCGCGTCGCAACCGCGCCAGTTCGGCATCGTCATTTTGCGGCTTTGCGGCGAAACGCACACCCGTTGCCGGCAGGACGTTGACCCGAGTTCCTAGGTCAAAAATGAACGCTTGTGGGTCTGCTTGTGGTTGGGTTGGATCGAATTTCATTTTTCAGTCCTCTTTGGGTGAAAGGTCGTGTTCATGATCTTCGCGTTGCTGAGCCTCGCGAATTCGTTTCAGCAGGGCGGACATTCCACCGCCGCTGAATTCCTTGGTCCCACTCGGATCGGTCAACGCGGTTCGGGTTGGGGCATAGAGCCCGAACAACCGCGCCTGTTGGTCGAGCAACTTCACAAGTCGATCAATGGCGGTGAGTCGACCGTTTTCGATATCAGGCCAAACCATGCGAATGGCATGTTCAATCCGCGCCTGCTGCAAAGCCCGAAGGGTTTCGCTGTCTTCGCGGGTTTCTTCGCCGAGTTGGATCAAAGCAGCCCGGATGCTTTTGCCGGCGGCCTGTCGTGTGATTCCTAGCGCGTCGCCGATCTGCTGAAGGGTCTTGCCTTCGATCCTCATTTTCAGGGCCTCCCGGCGCCTCTCAGCGGCTTTCGCGCGGCGGGCTGACGTTGCGCTTTCGGTCATTGGGAAACTCCGTGTCTGTCAACTGATTCACGGTCAAAAACGTAGTCATCAAACCGCGCGCACCATGCTTTCCACGTCAGCTTGATGAAGCCGCGGGGGCCGTGCCTGTTCTTCGCAACATCCAGTTCGGCAACGTCGCTGTCGTCGTCTCGCTTGAGAAGCAGAATCAAGTCCGCCTCCTGCTCAATCGCGCCAGAGTCGCGGAGGTCCGATATCCGAGGCGTTGAATCCTGTCGACCCTCGACCTCGCGGTTGAGTTGCGCGAGCGCGATAACAGGAATCTCCAACTCGCGCGCAAGTTCCTTGAGTCCGACGGCGATCTCGGCGACCTGTTCATGGCGCGGCCGCTTGCTGTCCTCCGGGCGAAGCCGTTGCAGGTAATCCACGAAAAGGACTTCGATTTGGTGCCGTTGCCGCCAAGTGCGCGCTTGTCGACGAATCTCGGCGACGCTCGGCCTAGGTCGATCGTTGATTTTCATCGTGCGCTGACGGAGCAACTCGGCCGCATCGTCGACCCGCTTGCGACTTGCGGCGTCGATTTGGCCGTTTCGAAGCGATGAGAGATTGGCAGGTGCTTGCATCGCAAGCAGTCGCATGGCGATCTGATTTCGTGGTTGTTCGGATGAGATGATCCCGACCGGGCAATCGGCCCCGATGGCGAAGCGGATCATCAATGCCGTTTTCCCTATCCCCGTCCGCGCGCCAAGAACAGCGAGGTCGCCCGGATGGAAGCCCCCAGTTGTTTTGTCTAGCCGTGCGATACCTGACGGAACCCCGGGCAGTTGTTTCGATGCGCGTTGGATGTCGATAAGGGCACCATCGACCGCGGTTGCAAGGTCACAGTCGGCAACCGCCCGGGATACCCCGACAGCCGACAGGACGCGCATGGCGTCGTCGACGGCGCTGCCCCAGCTTCCAGCGTCGACGGTGCGCAAACTATCGCCTATGGCCGCCACGCGTCGCGCAACCGCATGGTTGGCGACGATGCGCGCATAGCCACTGAGCGCGGCTGTCGCGTAGACCTCGCCGGCCAGCTCGCCGAGAAACGCGAGCCCACCAACTCGGCCAGCTTGACCGTTCGCCTCCAAGTGTTCGGCAACCGTGACGATATCGACCGGACCCGACCGCGACACCTCAATCGCCGCGCGCATGGCGGTCTGAAGGCGGTGGTCGCTGAAGTCGTCAGGCGTGACGATCTCCAGAACGGCGTCGAGCTTCTCGGGGGCAACAAGGATTCCGCCGACCACGGATCGTTCGGCAATAAGGGCGCGGTCGTTCATAGCTCCCTCCGCGTGCGTTTCGTGGGGTTGAGCTGAGCCCAGTTGTTTCGTATCGCGGTCATAAGGGCCGCATCCCAATCGACATACCTGTAGCCCTTGGCCAGCGCTTGCAGCCGGAACGCCTCAAGATGCTCATCTAAGTGTCGGTATCCTTTCCTCTCGGCCCACTCGTGAACGCGGTCGGATATCGCGAAGTTGGCTGGTAGCGGAGTCTTCGCTTTGCGTGCGGGTGTACGTATGGGGGTTCTTGAGGGTTCTTTATGGTTCGGGTCCGGTGGGCGGACTGTTTTTGTCCGGGAGCCGGACTGTTTTGCCGGCTGTCGTACTAGTTCGAGACGCGGACTAGTCCGGCTGTCGGACTGTTTTAGGCGGTAAACAGTGGCTTGATGCCGACCGCCGGGACTGCGCTCGCGGACAATGAACCCCTCGGCCTCAAGGTCCGCCAATCCCGCAGCGACCGTGCTTCGCGCGCATCCCGTTCGCTGCTGTATGCGCGTGAGTGATGGCCAACACTTACCTGCCTCATTGGCATGATCCGCGAGGCAGATCAGCACAAGCTTTGTCGTCGGTTTCAACCTCTGTCCCCACGCCCAAGTGAGTGCTTCATTGCTCATGCCCAGTCGGGTCCAAGCGATTGCCAGCACGGCAGAAGATCGTCGCGCATCGGAATCAGGTAGTCGCCGCGTGGGTGGCGGGCGGCACGATATCGCCGCATATAGTCACCGATGGTCAGCAGCCCATGTGCTTTCCGCCAGTGGTATCCGCTAGGGGGCGATGGGTTTTCGGGTGTGGATTTGCTACGCTTCATGTCGCCTCGCTGGTCGTGCGGCGGGGGTTTTCCAAGGTCAAAGGGACGGCGCTCAATGAGCGCCGCTTCCTTTTCAGGCGGCGCGGCCGCGGTCGGACGTTGAATGCCGCTCGCGCTCTTTGACCCAATCGCGGATCGCATCAGCTTCATAGCGCACGGCTCGACCGAGCTTCAGGTAGGGAGGACCTTCGCCGCTCTGCCGCCACGCTTGCAGCGTTTTCTTCGACAGATTGAGAAATTCAGCCGCTTGGGTTTCGGTCAGACGCGGCGCGAAAGTTGGTGCCATCGGGTTGCCCTCTTGCTCTCGGTTACTAGGGGTAACTTTGAGATACAAGGAAGGCCGACATAAGGCAGGTTTTGGCAAGAAACCGTCTGTGAAACCTGCTCCTATCGTTCGTTCTAGTCTTCGATCCGGGACCGGACGTTGCCGGGTGACGCTCCTTCCGCGACCTCCAATAGCGATTCAATCCAGCGCCAATGCTTGTGGCCGGTGTAACGCAGAAAGAGGCTGCGCAAAGCAATACCGCGCTGATTGGTCAGTGCGCGTTTCGCTCCGGGGTTGGGGGGTTCATGCAGATGAGGCTGAACCGGAACTATTGCGAGTTTTTGGAGGGCTTGGAGTATCTCGACCAGATCGGGGTGATGGTGGCCGTAGGTGCTTCGTTGCCAGTACATGAACTCGACAAGCAACTCCGGGTCGGATTCAAGGTACTCTGACAGTCGCTCGCTCAGCTTGGCGATTACGCTTCGTTTTCTATTTGTCACCCCCAGCTTTTCTACCTTTGCAATCTTGGGAGCAAACAGTTGCAGGAACAGCTCCCTAGCGAAGCCTTGGAGCCATTGCTCGACGTCGCCGACCATTCGGTAATCGGGACAGGTGAACTTTTCGGCTTGTTTGGGGGCACCGGGTACTTCGACCCAGACATCGGCAACGCCGCTCGCGTGCCGCTTCCGTATCGCCCGCTCGGCGAACGGCCAGAATTCTTTCAGGTCAAGGGCGTCGACTAGGCGCTGAAAGGCTTCAGACAGGTCGGTGCCGTCCCCGGCTACCGGGTTCTTTTTCGCGACGTCTTCGATGGCATCGCGAAAGCACTCCGGGAAACCGCGGGGGAACTTCACCCTTCGCGCCTCTTGCCGGCGATGTCGACAACCTTCCCGGCTGGTTCCTTCGGGGTCGCAGCGACACCCAGCAACCGTTCAGCGTGCCTATCCAACGCCTCCCGCGCATGGTCTTCGGAGAACCGCGCATAGATTGCCGTGGTGCTGGTGTTGGAGTGATTCAGTACGCGACCGATCAGGTGCAGCGTCGCGCCGCTTTGTGCAAGCCAACTGCCGACGGTCCTGCGAAGGTCATGCAACCTCACGTCTTCAATGCCGGCCGCGTTCCGTACACGCTGCCAAGGCTTGCTGATGTTGACGAAATGCTTAGGGGGCGCCTTATCCGCGTCTTTGTCCCGCGGCTTGCGACCCGGCAACACATACGGATTGCCTTCGACCCGCGGGATGGATTTCAGGATTGCCAGCGCAGGCGGACTCAGGGGCACATAGTGGACCCTGCCAGCCTTCGTTTCGGGAAGCTTGAGTTCACACCGCTCGAAGTCAATATCGGCCCACTTCGCCCGAAGCAGTTCGGATTTGCGGACGCCGAGCAGGAGATACAGCCAGATTGCCGCACGCGCAGTATCGTTGGATTCTGCGTTGATGGCTTCGGCAAGCGTCGGCAGTTCTTCCGGAGTAACCCATCGGTCCCGCTTTTCTTCCCGAAACTTGTCGATGCCGCGAGCCGGGTTCGGGTGACTATCCGGAACAAATCCCCATAGGCGGGCAAGTTCGAACATCTTGGAAAGTAGAGCGACGGTTCTATTTGCTTCGTAGCTGGCGCTTTTTCCGATTCGGGAATGGAGGCTAGCTACGTCGTCGCGCGTTATGGCTAGCACCTTGTGGTTTCGCCAACGCGGAAGGATGTGCCGATCTAGGCGCCGCTGGTCGTCTTTCCAGCTTCGTTTGAGGGGCTTCGCATGGCGCGTCATGTAGGTGGCTGCGAGGTCGCCGATTGTGCTGCCGGCCGCAGCTTTCTTCCGGGCTTCCAGCGGATCACCCCCGGTGATGACATCGGCAAGTCGCGTTTTCGCAAGGTTCCGACCTTGGGCAAGCGTCATCGGCCCATAGGTCCCGAGCGTCATCAGGTGTTTCCGGCCCTTGGCTCGGTAACTGAGGACGAATGCCTTCCGGCCGGTCGGATAGACGCGGATTCCGAATCCGGGTAAGGCATCGTCCCAATGAACCGACCGGGACTTGCCGTCCCCGTCGTAGGCCAAGGAATCAATCAGGCGTTTGGTCAGTTTCATCGGGCACCCCTAGACCGCCACTAAGCGGAGTCACCAATAAGTCACCATGAGTCACCAAAACACATGGGAATTGATAGTAATACTATCCGCTTAAGTGACTGATAAAAAGGGGTTAAAAGTAAAACTGAGTAAACGCGAGGGTAGTCGACAACGTGATTCGTAATCAGTAGGTCGGCGGTTCGATTCCGCCCATTGGCTCCATTCCATCGCGCTTTCCGCGATAGCTTGCAGACGCTTCCCCGAGTGAATCACTCAGTTTCTTGGCTGTTCTAGTGCGGGTGCCCGAAACCGCTTGACCCGTTCGCTCTGGCGCCCGTACCGTTCCGAAAACAAGTCCTTTTCGGCGACAGGGAAGCATGAAAAAACTTTTCGGAACACTGGGACTGGTGGCATGCCTGTCGGTCAGCGTGTCAGCCGATGCGTCGTACATTTACCGGTACGAAGGGAACAATTTCGATGAGTTCTCTACACCGTCTCCCTACGACACGACCATGGCGTTGACAGCAGAGTTCACGTTGTCGTCTCCCATTCCGCCGGATAGTGCGATTGTTCGTGCAGAAAACTTCCCAGCCTCTCCATTCGGCAATTCTGAAGTCGTCAGCTTCTGGATTGACGATGGACTAAATTTGCTCACCGACACGAACTCGGTGTCTTGGTTATTGGCTTTCTCTACAGACAGCATCGGTCGACCCTATTTTTGGGATTTCCAGGCAGGAGGCGGCGATGTGTTGGATGAAGTTGGCGATGCCAGATATTTCGCGAGCTCTTCGGCCGTCTTCGGGGGGCAGTCCGGATGGGATAGGGCAAGTATGGCTACATGCACCGCCATAAACGCTGATGGTTGCCAAACAGACGGCGGCTGGGCACAAATTTATGATTCAGATAATATTGGCCTAGCTGGTACTTGGTCCGTTCGTGTGCCCGCGCCAACACCTCTCGCATTGTTCGGCCTTGGCCTTTTTGCTCTCGGCTGGAATTACAGAACGAAACAACCCGCGTAGTTGCGACCCTGGACAACAGAAGGGTCCTTGCATTCGACCCCGCAACGAACGCTCTCCCATGCCTAGCCATAATCCGCTCACACCGTTGGGGCGTGAAGGCATTTCCGTCACTGAACACAAACTGGAGCGCAAAAACGATCTACTCGATCATCCATGAGGGGATGTCGCCTTGGCCGTGTAGAACGCGCCAGACATCCACATGATCATCCTGCTCCACATAGAAAACCAAGTGCGGGAAACCATGCAGTGGCAGAAACCGCAGTCCCGGCAAGTTCAGTTCGTGGTCATACCGGGGCGAGCCCGCTGCCGGATATCGGCCAATTTGGTCGTACGCCGCTTCCAAGGCATCGATGAACCCGAGCGCCGCTTCGGGAGCCTCTTGCTCCAGAAAATAATCAACGGCTTGCTTCACATCCCGGTCCGCTTGAAGCCGAGGAATCACCGGTTTTGCATGCACCGATCGCAGTCGTGTCAGCTGCGTTTGCGCACACGGTCGCGCAGCGCTTCAAAATACTGTGCATTCGCCGGTTCCGTCCGACCAGATGAGGCGCCCTCAAGCAACAGGCCTCGCAGATGCTGGCGATCCAGATCCTTGCGGATCAGTTCGCGCACATACTCGCTACTGGTGCCGTAGCCGCGAGCAGACACCTGCTCCTCGACAAAGGCCCGTAGCGAATCCGGCAGGGAGATATTCATCGTACGCATAACCCAAGTCTAGCCACGTTGGCAAAATTTGGCAAAAAGAAGACCCCGCGTGGCAGAGCCATGCTGAATATCGCTTAGTTATTGTTTTTACGCGATTATTCCGTCTTCACCGAAGGTGGGCGGATGCGGCAGCGTCTGGCGGCTGAAGGCGGTTCCTCCGCAGGTCAGGTCGGTGCAGCTTCGCCGGATGCGTCACCGCATGCACATGCTGACCGATTTCGAGGCTGAAGCGAGGATGATGCCAAAGACTTGGTGCGGACCATCGGCCGAGATCATCGACGACGGACTTCGCATGGCAGGCGATGAGGGCTGCTAGGCTGCGGTGTGGACCGATCAGAAGCGATACTCTAGCGCCACCTGCCCGTCGAGGTAATGTTCGTTACCGCTGAATCGTCCGTATTCCAAGTCGGCCTTGATGTCGAATCTTTCTTTGATCCGCCGCCAGATTTCGATGCCCGCGAACCCGCCAGTTACCTCTCTTTCCGACGACGCGCTAAACTGAAAACTCGTACCAGCCAGATTTCCCGCAATATCGTCGCCACCTGTTTTTCGTGAGTGCGCCCCCACTCGAAAGCTCAGCTGGCCTTCGCCTAATAACTTTGCGACTTCAAGCTGCAGCCTCGTGGTGATTACGTTTACCGCACGTTCGTCGATAGCGAGATTCGCATTGGCGGTTCCGGACTCCAGGTAATCGCCATATCGACCCTTCGCATAGGTGAATGTTGCCGAAGGAAGGAACACCAGCTGGGGACTCAGGACATACGAGCCACGCAAAGTAATCGAGGGACTCATAAAATAGCTTTTCTTGACACCCTTCGCCGTCTCGTAACCACGAACATTATCCAGAACACTTCTCATCATGTCGTGCTCTTCTATACCAGCGAGGACCGAAATCATGAGATCAACCTCGTCAAAACGTTCGTGGCCATAGAGTCCCAAAAAAACACTTTCCGTGTCTTGAGACGATGCCACACTATAGACGTTACTTTGGGTCACACCAGCAATCAAACCCATGCGACTGGTGCTTTTAACCTTTTCGATACCGCCAATAAAGCCGTGATGCTCATAATCGTAACTCAACACTTGGCGTTCCCGACCACGACTGCCGACTTGACCGAAATACTGCCCCCATAAAACAACGACCGGTTTCGAGTATTCCACATCCAGAAAAGAGTGTTCGAGGAGAATCTCGCCGTCTATGCGTCGATGTATAACGCCATGAACACTGTTAGCAAGAGCACTCAGAGTATTACTCTGTACTGACTCGCCAGTCGGATCGATCACGATCACCGTATTAGTACTGTCGACGCGCATGGCGTTAGGCGCTAACACGTTGATAGTTTCCGTGTTCTCAAAATTCAGCACCGCAGATCCGAAACTACCGTAGATGTTAACGATATCGTTATCACGATCATTAGCGGTCGATACCAGATCAATCGAGCCGACGATTCGTGAACCGGATTGGATGTTGAGAGTCTGATCACCGTAACCACCCTGGATGGCCCGTGAACCATTACCTGTCGCTGAAACCAGGCCGGCGTTCGTAATAGTAGAATTGTCTCCCGACAAGTAAATTCCTTCCGCATTATCCCCTTCCGAGATTATGCTTCCGTTGTTTAATACACTGACACTCTTCCGAACTGAGAATATGCCGTTTCCGAAATTTCCAGTTGTATGAATATGACCGCCGTTTATGATTTCGGCCCTATCCCCCATAGCAGAAACCCCATTTCCTTCGCTTGAGATGTTACCGCTGTTGGTGATATTTGCATTGCCACCTCCGGACACTATGCCATCCGAAAACATGCTGCTCGTATTGATGTCGCCGTTGTTGATGATTCTGGAGCTAGCTCCCCTAGAGAAAATGCCTGCGGCGGCGACCCCTTCTGTCCTGATACCGCCGTCGTTTGTAATTACAGCATTGGTACCGGTACTGTGTATTCCGTTCGCTTGCCGCCCCTCCGTACGGACAATACCAGTGTTTTTGATAGTGGCGTTTGCACCAATGCCGCTCGCTTCAATACCGTAAGCCCCGCTGCCGATTGTGCTGATACTGCCAGTATTCACAATTCGGGCCCCAGACCCATAAGTAACAACGCCCGCCGCAAAATGCCCCAGCGTGATGATGCTTCCACCACTGGAGACGTCTACGTTCCCCCCAGTAGCGATAACACTATCCTTGTAATCTCCAACCGTGATTATGCTGCCATCGTTGATGATGGAAGCGCTATTCCCACCAACCACGATGGCTGTGTCGGCACCCGTATGTAGCGCGCCGCCCGTTTCGATCAAGCCGACCTCATGATCACCGTCAAGTCTTCTTGGGTCAGTCACAGTCTCACCATGCCGAATCACGAATGAAGAATTTGCGCAATTTGGAAGCACGGCTACTGACACGATCAGCACATACCTTATCAATACGCGAGACGCATTCCGTTGGCTGAAGAGCGTCGCAGTCATGCTGACCGACTTCGAGACTAAAGCGTGGATGATGCCAAAGACCTGGCACGGACCATCGGCGGAGGTCATCGACGACGCACTTCGCATGGCGGGCGATGAGGGAGCCATATCTACATCCTTGTTGTTTGTCGTTCCAATCGATTGGCGTAGGTTGAAGTCCGAGTGAGTTAACCAACCAATAGTGACGCTCGTCAATGGCTTGAGGCTGTTGCCGTGCGTTGAAAATTGACCATCTGTACGCGATCAAAATCAACCAAAGGCCAATGCCGTCAAATTGCTCATCGGATCGCCGTCACTCCACCAGGATCGCGTTGATGATGACGATGACCCGGGCTTCGTCGACGAGCGGGTTGGGATCCTGTGAATCGATACGCCCGTCGTCGTCGCTGTCGTCGTCGTTCGCGGCGGTACCTTCCAGGTATTCCTTCAGGTTCGACCAGCCGTCGTCATCCGCATCGTCGGCGGCATCGGCCGTGAGCGGACCGAGACCGTAGGCCTGCTCGTACGCATCCGGCATGCCGTCGTTGTCATCGTCCGGGTCGCTGTTGTCGCCGACACCGTCGTTGTCGTTGTCGCTGTGTTCTGTCGGGTCGCTGGGAAACCTGTCGCGGTTGTCGCCGACGCCGTCCGAGTCCGTGTCGAGCGTCTCGGTCGGATCGTTGGGAAACGCATCCGCGTTGTCACCTACGCCGTCGCCGTCCGAATCTGCGGATTCCGACGGATCGAGCGGGAAAAGATCGATCGTGTCGGCGACACCGTCCCCGTCATCATCCGGATCGGCCAGGTTGACGATGCCGTCGCCGTCGGTATCGACGATCGACCGGTTCGTCGCCGTCAATGCCTGGATCACCGACACGTACTCGGTTTCGGAACCGACCGTCACATCGCCGTCCGCCTGCAGCTTGACGACGCCGACCTCTTCCGTGAGCCAGACGTTCTCCGAATCCCGCACCCGGAAATACACACCCTGGATGTAGCCCGAGATCGTCGTGGTCGACGCGATGACGATGGCCCTGAAGGTACCCAGCGGGACACTGACGAGTTCCTCTCTCAGCACCATCGTCGACGACGAGTAGCCGAGCCAGTGGGAGCCCAGCCCGCCGTAGACACTGCCGGTAAAGCTGACCAGCGCCTGGCCGGAACTGCTGGTACCCGTGCCGATATCCATGTGCTGCCGTGCGATCACGGCCGGGGGCGAGTAGGTGATCGTTACGCCGTCGTAGCTGTCCGGGTAGACATCCTTGTGCAGGCGCACGCCGTTGGCGTCATTGGTGTAATAAAGAACCGACAGGTCAGTAGAGCGCTGCACCTGGATCGTCGGAATGCCGTTGACATAGGCGACGCCCGACAAGACCGTGTAACGAACCACCTCTCGGCCGTCTTCGAGTCGATCCCAATAGTCGCCGGCCTGAAGGGGGTAATAGGGTGCGACCTCGACAGCGAAGGCCGAACACGAAGCCAATACGATCGGCAACACCGATCGAATCGCCGAAGTGTACAGGGTCATCGGGTGACTCCTTGGCCACCAGCGGGGACACACTCCCCGCCCAGACTACGGTGGTCTGCTTTTTCCCTGCCCTATTTTCCGCGTGCTGCGGGTTCCGGCACGACCCGATACCGCATGACCCTTGACCTGGATCATGCGGTAGCCGAATAGTCTGGCTGCCGGAACGGTTGCTCAGTCGAGAATGATCGGCGTAATTGCGGGAATGATGGCCGCAGCCGGTGGTGCGCCCTGTGTGACCGAGAAAACGGCAACCGCATGGTCGGCATATCCGGCCACGTAGAGGTTGCTGTCGTCGGCACTGACGGCAACCGCGAACGCACCATTCAGTCCGTCGATACCATCGACACCGTCCTGCGACAGCCCGGCATACGTCAGCGCCCCCGTGGACGTGCTGCGTTTGAAATGGGCCACAGCCTGGTCGCCATAACCGGCCACGTAGAGATGACGACTGTCGCTGGTGATCGCCAGCGAACCCACGTCGTCCAGGCCATCGATACCGTTGACGCCGTCCTGGTAAGTCTGCACCAGCGTGATCCCGCCGGTCGCCGGGTTGCGGTCGAACGCGAACACGGCATCGTCGACATCGGCGGCAAAGTAGACGCTGTCGCCGTCCGGGCTGACGCCGACGTCGACGTCCTGCGCCGACGACATGCCGCCCACGCTCTCGAATTCGACAAACGTCAGCTCACCCGTGCCGGTATTGCGCCGAAACACGGCGACGCCTTTGTCCGTGCGACTGCCGACGTAGACATCGAGCCCGTCGGCGCTCACCGTCACCGAGCGCGCGCCCGCGAGTCCGTCGACACCGTTCGCGCCGTCCCTGTGCGCTTCGACAAGTGTCAGGGCGCCGGTCGCGCTGTTGCGGCTGAACACGTGCAGATCGTCGCGGTCATCGGTGTTCGCCGCCGCGGCGTACAGGTAGGCCCCATCGGGACTGATCGCCACGCTCATGGCAGTCGAAACCAGGGCGCTGCCGACGAAGGACAATTCGCCGGTGCTCTCACTGCGACCGAAGATCCCGACCGCACTGCCGGAGAAACTGGCCGTGTAGACGAAGGCACCGTCCGGGCTGACCACGACATCCCAGGCACCGCCACGCATGGCGATCGGGTTGGTCACGTCATCGTGCACCAGGGTATTGATAAAGGTCAGCGCTCCCGTGGCTGCATTGCGACTGAACGCCACGATCGTGCCGTCGGTGGAATTGGTCGCCTCCCGCGCCGTCGCGTAGACGTTCTCACCGTCGGGACTCACCGCCACGGCGCGCGGCAGCGAGAGACCCGTCACCGCCCCCTGGCCGCTCTTTTGGGCCTCGACGAATACCAGCGTGCCCGCCTGGGCCGCGACAACCGGGCCGACAGCGGCAGCGCCGATCAGCACCACGAGACCGCCGATCATGTGCGGGACGCCGCCCCGTCGACCGTAACCCGACCGGGAAATCCCCGCTCGCTTGTGACTGCCAGTGAATGGCGAAAGGACCTTGATCATGAACTGTCGGCTCCGTGCCAGAAATCGTTGTATAGGTAAAACCCGTCACGAGCGGGCATCCGGCATACCCGATCGTGTCCCGCACCAACGTAGGTCGAAGCGGGCGGCAAACTTCGCCATTATACATCGACGACAGCGCGCACTTCTTAACGGGGGAACGGCAGGACTAGACCGCCAACACCCAGAAAAACCGATTTAATTCTTTGAGTTACGATGATTTTTGCCGCATGGCCGGCGCCCGGTGGCGAATTGAGTAACACCGATCCCATGGGTTGTCGCGCTCCCGGGGTACCCGCTCAGGCGCCAAGGAATCGACCGATGTCGGCGTACAATCGCGCGCAATGCGTCGGCGCCAGGTCCTCCAGGTTGACGAAGGCGTGGATCATGCCGGCGTAGTCGACCAGATGCGCGTCGGCGCCGGCCGCCTGCAGCCGCCTGACGTAGGCCTCGTCCTCGTCGCGCAGCGGGCAGTACTCCGCGGTCAGCACCAGCGTGCGCGGCATGCGCCCGACCGGCATGAACAGCGGCGACTGCTCGCGCCGGTCTTCACCGGACTGGAAATAATGGCCGAAGTACCAGGCGATGCGCTCCTGCTCGAGCAGGTGGCCGGTACCGAGACGCCGGATCGACGGCATCGACAGGGTGTAGTCCAGGCTCGGGTAGATCAAAGCCTGGCTGTGAACGGTGACGGCGGTTTCCGCGTGCAGGCGATGTGACACCGTGGCGCACAATGCACCCCCACCGCTGTCGCCGACCAACGCGAGCCGCGCCGTGTGTGCGCAGTCATGTGCCGTCAGCAACGCATCGACACCGCGCACGACCGCCAGAACGTCGTCGAGGCCGGCCGGAAACGGGTGTTCCGGCGCCAGCCGGTAATCGACCGAGACGACGACATGCGCGACGGCGTTCGCCAGGCGACGGGCGATCGGGTCGTAGGTATCGACACTACCGGCGACGTGGCCACCACCGTGCACGAAGACCATCACCGGCAGCACCGTGTCGGGCCGGGGATGGTAGACACGCACCGGGACGACGTGGGCATCACCCGCCACCCCGGCGTCGAACACCCGTGCGACCTCCTCGGGGCGGGTAACGAAGGTCCGTGTCAGCAGGTCGAGTGACTCGCGCGCCATTGCGGGTGTCCGCGTCTCGCCGGCCTCGCGCATCGCCAGCGCCATCTCGTTGGCGGCATCGAGCCACTGACGCATCGCCGGCGGCATGTTCGGGGTTTCCACCTGGGACATCACGTCATTCCAGAATCCGCGCGCCGGTCCGTGCCGCCGCGGACGGGATGATACCAAGCCTTGTGCAACAGCCTGCCCAAAGCCCGGGTGGTCGGGTGTACGGTTGCCGGCCGCGCCGCAACCCGCCTCAGTCGTGCTCGTGGCGGAAGAACAGGTCGACCGACTGCGTCCGGCCGGAGCGCGTCTCGACCTCGAAACGCCGGTTCAGGCGCATCCTGACCAGTACCGCGCCCTCCGGGTTGAACAGTTCCTGCGTGTAACCGACGTAGAGGTCGGGATTCAGGTAGCGGCCCAGCAGCAGCGTGCTGCTCTCGAAACCATCCTCGCCGGTCTCGATGCGCAGGTCGTCGAGACCGAACTGCTCGCTGATGTTCTGCAGCAAGGGATCGCCTTTCGCGACACCGAGCGCGAAGGCCGCGCTTGCAATATCGAAACGTGCCCCACTGTCGGCCTGGTTCAGCCCGCGCCCGGTCAGCAGGTAGGCTAGCGCCTCGCCCTCCGCCAGTGAAGGTTCCGAATAGATGCGCGGCCGTGGTTCGCGAAGCGGTCCGCTCATCGCGAGGTAGGCCCTGACCTGGCCGTCGCGCGATACCCGCACGGCACGCAGGTCGACGTCGGGGCTTTCCGGCGGACCGGCGAACAGCAGGCGCCCCTGCTCGATCTGGAGGTCCTGGCCGTAGGCCTTGTAGGCGCCGTCACGCATCTCGATCCGGCCGTCAACCTGGTTGCCGCGCGCATCGAAACGCGCGCGGATCGCGCCGATGAGCCCCGTGCTGAGACCAAATCCCTTGAACGTGACTTCATCGCCCAGTTCGACCCTGACATCGCCGCTGACTGCGCTCGCTGACGCACTTCGCACCGGCGCCCGGTCGCCCACGATGATCTCGTCGGACGACACGCTGACGGCGCCTTCCGGCAGGCTCTCGATCTCGATGACGGCGCGGGGAATCTTGAGCACACCGGTTACCCGGTAGTCTCCGGTGCCGCGGACCTGGATATCGGGCGTGATCCAGGCGCTGACCTCCGGCAGGCGCACGGCCTGGAACCGGTCGCCGCTTATGTTCAGCTCGACCGGCAGGTCGCTGCCACCCAATGGGCCCACCCGCCCCTGCAGCTGCAGCGCGCCGTCGCCGGATCGCAGTTTGCCGTCGACCTTCAGCGGGCCGATGCCGTCACCGGCGACGACCAGGTCGATCTCGTCGAGCGAGATACCGGCCGGGACGACGGCGGCACGGGCGTTGTCAATCGACATGCGCCCATTCACGCGCGGCGCGAGCGTCGTGCCCGCCAGGCCGGCATCGAGGCGGAAACCGCCGCGGATATCGGTCAGTACCGGCACGAACCCCGCCACCAGCGACAAGTCGGGAAACACGGCCTGGATGCTGCCCGACAGCTTGCGCCCCTGCGCGCGGTCCGGACCGATCTCGATGTTGCCGCGGGTCACGCCGTCGTCGTCGAGCAGCAGGTTGATCGACACGCTGCCGCGGTCCTGTGCGAAACGGATGTCGGCACGCGCGTCACGGTAGGGCACCTCGATCGGCTCGGTGTCGGTTTCGGCACGAATGACCCCGTCGCCCGGCCTCAGCGTGGCCGTGACGACCGGCGACGCGGTGGTCCCGCCGAGCTCGAAGGCCGCGTCCAGCGGTCCCTCGATCGTGCCCTCGCCCGGCAGCACCGGCGCCAGTCGCTCCAGCCTCAGTGCCGTGGCGCGACCCGATGCATTGATACGGTCCGGTGCCTGCCAGCCACCGTTCACGCACACAGATTCGTCGGCATGCTCCAGGCAGGCCGGCTCCAGCGCTACCTGCGCGCCACCAATGACAAGGCCGGCGGGCTGTCGCAGCTGCCAGTCGCCAAGCGGGGAGTCGCTCAGCTGAAGCGTCTCGAGCCGACCTCGCCAGGTATCGCCGTCGACGCCCCCTTCGGCGGCCAGGGACAGGGCCAACTCCGGGCCGTTGCCGTCGAGCGTGACCCGGTGGCGGTCGATCCGGCCGATGGCCCTGGCAACCACGCGGTCGAGGTGCTGAACGCCGCTGTCGACATCCGCCAGCGAAACGGTGGCGTCGACCTGTTCCTGCGCCCACGACGCGTCGAGGTCGAGTGTGCCAACCGACAAGTCGCCGACGGCAACCGAGGAGCCGGCGAGGTCGGCCACCAGCCGCGGGGCCTGCCGACTACCCGTTACCGCGACCTGACCGCGCAGGATGCCGCCGACACCGGGCACCAGCGCGGCGAGCGCCGGCGCGTCGATATCCAGTCGTGCGTCGAGTTGCTCTCCGAGGGTACCGTCGGCGCGCACCCGGTTGCGGTCGCTGGTGAGTTCGATGCCCTGCAGGGTCACGGCGTCGCCGACCAACTGCAGACCGCCGCCGGCTGCCACCGGGTAACCGCGCAGCTGCCCGCTCAGCGCTTCGATGGCAACCCGGGCACGCAGCGGCGCCGGCGCGTCGACCAGCTCACCGCTGGTGCGCAGGCGCGCATCCAGACGGCCGGGCCACTCGGCCGCGAGCGCCGCCGGATCGATGCCCTGTGCGACGACACCGAGATCCCAGTTGACCTGCGGCTGCCAGGCGACCCGGCCATCGACGTCGATGCGTCCCTGCAGGGTCTCGACTCCGAGTCGTTCGACCCGTGCGCCACTGCTGTCGCCCTGCAGTCGGACATCGACCCGGGACGACGGCAGCCCGTCCCCGGACAGCGTCGTGAGCGCGGATACCCGGTAGTCGGCGGCCGTACCGGCGGCATCAAACCTGACATCCGTTGCCGTGAACCGGGCCTGGCCCCGTAGCGGCCAGGTCAGCGTCGGCCCACCGCCACGCACGTCGAATCGGGGTTCGGTGCCGGTGACATCGACGTCGCCGTGAACACGGACAACGGTCGGCGTGACCACTTCGACATCGACCGATGGCTGCAGCGCGGGTCCCAGGATACCGATGCGGGCAACGACTTCGCCGACATCCGGCCCGGTCAGTTCCTCGTCGATCGCGACGCTGAGCCTTGCGCCGAGATCGTGCGGTGCGACACCCGCCATGCCGGCGAATCCGGCAGCCTCGGCGCCGGGCAGGCGCAGGACCAGGTCCGACAGGGACAGGCCGTGGCTGTCCATGAGCAGCCGACCACCGACGTGCTCGATCCGGTGGGCCTGGTCGGCGTCGATGATCTCGATCGCCGACAGACCGACCCGGTCCACGCGAACCACCAGTGGCAGCGCCAGGTCCGGCAGGACCAGTGGCTCTTTCTCAGGCGGCGCCGGTTCGGCCGGTGGCAACGCGAGCCGCATCCCGTGACCGGTGACATGCTCGACCTCTAGCCGTCGCGCCATTAGCGCTTGCGGACGCCATGCCATTTCGAAATGTTCCGCCTCGAACGACAGCTCACCGACCACGACCCGCAGGCCCTCGAACACGACATGGCTGCGCAGCGCCCCGTCGACGGCGTCCATTTCCAGCGTGATACCGAGCGGCTGCAACCAGCCTGGCGCACGCCCGGCCAGCCAGCGGGTTCCATCACCCGATGTGAGCCAGGCCACGGCAACCAGCGGCACCAGCAGCGCCAGCAGGACCAGCAACAGCACGACCCGCCGCAGCAGGATCACAACTCGGTGCCCAGGGCGAAGTGGATGCGCCAGTCGTCGCTGGCATTCTCCTCCGGCAAACCGACATCGAGGCGGATACGGCCGATAGGCGAATACCAGCGCACACCGATGCCGTACCCGACCTTGAGGTCGACATCGTCATCGATCTCGTCGAAGGCGTTGCCTGCATCGACGAAGGCGGCCAGCCACCAGTCGTCGCCGCGTACCGGGTGCTCGTACTCGATGCTGCCCGTGACCAGCTGCCGACCGCCGACCACGTCGCCGTTGGCATCGATCGGCCCGAGCGACTTGTACGCATAACCGCGCACGCTGTTGTCACCGCCGGCGAAGAAGCGCAGCGACACCGGCAGATCTTCCACCTCGTCACCGAACGTCAAGCCAACCTGGCCCCGTCCGATCAGGCGCCCGGCACCGGGTATCCGGTACAGCCCCTTCACGCTGGCACGCAACTGCAGCATGGTCACCGTCGACAACAGGTCATCGTGCGCACCACGGACCTCGAGGTTGACCCGGTAGCCCCGGTTGGGGCGCAGTACGTCGTCGGAGTGCACGCGATCGAGCGCGATGCCCGGCATCACCAGCGTGTCGCGCGACACCGAACCACCCACCTCCGAGCGCTCGTGCAGCAGCTCGACGAAACGCGTCTGGGTCCAGTCGCCGCCCTTGTGCACGTGGCGCGCGATCAGGCTGGCCGAATCGCTGATGCGCCCGTCGTTGTCCTCGTGCAGCAGGCGCGCGCCGAAACTGTAATTGTCCACGTGCGGATCCGCGCCGGGGATCAGGTAATCCGCCTTGGCGCCGGCCTCGACCGGACCGACGCGTACCTCCGACTCGAAACGGTGCCCCTCGGGATTGACGTAGCGATTGTCGTAACCGAGGCTGAGTCGCCACAACGTGTCGGTCGAATAACCGACGCCGGCACGCCAAGCATGCCGCGACGCGGGCTCGAGCAGGACGTCGACCGGGACTTCGCCGTCGTGGGCCCCGGCACGGTCGGGCCGGACCTCGACCCCGCGAAAGTACCCGCTGTTGCTCAGGTGGCGGTCGAGATCGATCAGGCTGCCGCTGTCGAACTCGTCGCCGGGGGAAAGCCGCGCCAGGCGCCTGACCAGGTCGTCGGACAAGGGATGGGGACCAAAGCGCACCTCGCCGATGCGGTAGCGCTCGCCACTGTTGGCATGCAGCACGATGTCGGCCACCGCGTCATCCGGATGGACGCGCAACTCCTGTCGTTCGAAAGCAAAGTCGAGATAACCGCGCCGCCCGGCCAGGGCGCGCAGCTGCGATTTGACCGACTCGTAGGCGGCGTGATCGAGCGGCTCGCCCGGCGACAGCGGCAGCGTACCGAGCAGGCTCGTGAAAGCCGGGTCCGATTGCGCGTCGCCGACAATGACGATCTCGCGGTTCCTGACCCGGGTACGTTCGCCGGGATCGATGGTGATCGTTGCCTGCCAGCAGTCGTCGTCTTTGAACTGCAGGCGACTGTCGACGGTCGGACGATAGTAGCCGAACGCCCGCAACGCACGGGCGACGTCTTTCTCGACACGGGTATGAAACCGGCGCACGCGCCATTGCGGTGAGTCGCAGTCCTCTTTGAGCAGACGCAGGTGCGCGCGCACGTTGGCCTCGAGTGGCGCATCGCTGTCGCGGATGTCGATATCCACCCCGGCCGACGCGCGCCCGGCGGCGACCGTCAGCACGAAGATCGCCAATTTCCAGCCGAGCGTACCGAACCTTGTCACATCCCCCGCCTACGCATCGCGCGCCGTTGCCGGAAAAACGCCAGGAACACCAAAAACAAACCGCAACCTATTGATTTCCGTTATGATTAGCCAATGACCACGCTGTTCGTCCACCGCCTGACCGTTATCGACTGCAGCTACCTGAGCCCGTCCCGCGGCCTCGTCGGCGAAAGCTGGCAGGTCGACATCGAACTCGACGGCGACCTCGACCAGCAGGGCATGGTGCTCGATTTCGGCGCGGTCAAGCAGTCGATCAAGCGCATGATCGACGACCAGTTCGACCACAAGCTGCTGGTTCCGGCGGATCACCCGTCATTGCGGGTCAATGATTTCGACAACGGTTTACACCTGTCGTTCACCCTCGACGACGGACGCCTCGTCGAGCACCGCTCACCCCGCGACGCCGTGCGCCTGATCCCCGGCGAACGCCTGGCGTCGGATCGCCTGGCGCAGATCGTTTCCGATTACATCAGTCCGCAGACGCCGGACAACGTCGACGCCGTCCGCACACGATTATGGCCGGAAACGATCGAGGGGGCCTTTTACCATTACAGTCACGGCCTCAAACACCACGACGGGAATTGTCAGCGCATCGCCCATGGTCATCGTTCGCGCATCGAGATCCTGCGCAACGGCCACCGCGCGCCGGCACTGGAGCAGGCATGGGCAAACCGCTTCGCCGACATCTACATCGGCACCCGCGAAGACCTGATCGGGCACAGCCGGCGCGACGGTATCGACTACTGCGAGTTCGGCTATCGCAGCCGCCAAGGCGACTTCGGCCTGACACTGCCGCAGTCGGCCTGCTACCTGATCGACGACGACTCCACGGTCGAGAACATCGCCCAGCACATCGCGACCGAACTCAAGCACGAGTTTCCGTCGGACAGCTTTCGTGTCTATGCCTACGAGGGCGTCGACAAGGGTGCGATCGGCGTGGCCCGCTGAGCCGCCCATGCGTCGATACCCGGCCGCGTCACCGCTTTCAGTCGTAATCCCGGTCTTTCCAGGTACGCAGTGCACGAAAGACGGCCGCCCGGTCACCCAGGTCCTGCCCGCTCCAGCGCGCCGCCGCTGCAACGACCACCGGGTCCTCGGTACGCATAAAGGGATTGGTCGCCAGCTCGTCAGCGAGCGAAGACGGCACCGTCGGTTCACCGCGCTCGCGCGCCGCGCGGTCACGCCGGGTACGCGCTGCCAGGGCGGGGCTGTCGGGCTCGACCCAGGCGGCGAAACCGAGGTTGGCCAGCGTGTACTCGTGGGCGCAGTAGACCGTCGTCGCAGGCGGCAGGCTGGCGAGCCGCTGCAACGAATCGCTGAGCTGCTCGTGGGTGCCACTGAACACCCGCCCGCAACCGCCGGCGAACAGCGTGTCACCACAGAACAGCATGCCGCCACCAAAATAGGCAATATGGCCCTCGGTGTGACCGGGCACATCGATAACCTCGAAAACGGCACCGAGCCCGTCCAGTACGACGCTGTCACCACCAGCCAGGCGTCGCTCAAGCAGGCGAATCGGTTCACCGACCGGACCGTAGACGACGGCCTCCGGCCACTCGCTCTTGAGACCGGCGATGCCGCCGACATGATCGCCGTGCTTGTGCGTGACCAGGATCGCGTCAAGCGCCAGACCGTCGCGATGCAGACGTTCGATGACGGGTTCGTCGTCGCCGGGATCGACGACCGCGCAACCGCCGTAGCCGGCACGGGTCAACAGCCAGATATAGTTATCGTCGAACGCCGGAATCGGCTGCACGACCGGCCCCTGTGCCGCTCCCGTGTTCATTTGCCGTACAACTCGGCGGGGTCGATCAGCGGCGCCTTGTCGACGACGAGACGGTCGCCGCGCACGACGCTGTAGAAGCAGTCCCTGCGCCCGGTATGGCAGGCCGGACCGGTCTGGTCGACCAGCAGCAGGATGGTGTCGCCGTCGCAGTCGAATCGCAGCGCATTCAGCATCTGCACCTGACCCGACGACTCGCCCTTGCGCCACAGCGACGAGCGCGAACGCGACCAGTAGCAGACACGCCCGGTCTCCAGCGTCTCGGCCAGCGATTCGGCGTTCATCCAGGCCAGCATCAGCACCTCGCCGGTGTCGTGCTGCTGCGCGATCGCGGGCAGCAGGCCATCGGCATTCCAGGGCAGGTCGGCCAGCGCCTCGTCGAGCGCCACCGACTCACCGCTGGCCAGGGTTTCGAGCTGTTTGAACACCGACATCTAGGCCGCCTCTGTGCAACGGGGCTGGGGGATCAGGCGTCGATGATAACGCACCACGGCCGGGGCACCGAATCGGGTAAAATGCGCGGAATTCTCAGGCAGTCAGGTCAGTATGCGCATCTTCCGCGTCTCGTTTCACAACAACGGCAAGGTCTACCAGTTGCATGCCCAGCAGATCGGCCAGGCCGAGCTCTACGGCTTCATCGAGATCCGCGACCTGCTGTTCGGCGAGCACACCTCGGTCGTCATCGACCCGGCCGAGGAGAAACTGCGCGCCGAGTTCGCCGGTGTTGAACGCCTGATCCTGCCGATGCACGCGGTGTTCCGAATCGAGGAAGTCGAGAAGCGCGGCCAGAACAAGATCCTCGAACTCGATGGTGCCGTCAGCAACGTCAGCCCTTTCCCGCTGCCGCCGACGGATGGCCGGGGTCGCTAACGACCGGGCCGTGACATCGTCCGAACCAGATCAACCACCGGGCCAATCGACATGACCGAAAAACGCTCGCCGCTGAAAAGGCGCATCGACCGTCAACGCGACACGCTGCACAACATGCTGATCGATCCGATGCGGCGCACGGTGCGGCGCTGCGTCAAGGCCTGGGACAACAAGGAGGAACTGGACCGCCTCCTGCTCGCGTCGATCCCGAAGGTGCCGTATGTCACCTACCTGTACGCACTCGACCCGAACGGCCGCCAGATCAGCGCCAATGCCTCGCCCGAGGGCCTGATCGAGGATGACTACGGTCGCGACCGCTCGGATCGGCCCTACATGCAGAAACTCAAACCCGGCAATGACATGACGCTGTCCGAGGCCTACATCAGCCTGCGCGTCGGCAGGCCATCGGTCACCGCGATCCAGCGTGTCTATCGTGGCGACGACATGGTCGGCTACATTGGCGCCGACTTCGACCTGCGCGGACTGCCGATCACCAAGGACCTGTACTCGGAGCCGGGACGCTGGCGCCAACTGAAAGGCGATCCCGCGATCCGCGGCCACGTGTTCCAGCAATGTCGCGTACCCAGCCGCATGGACGAATCGATCGACCTGATCCTGCCGGTGCTCGAGGAACTGATCGTCGGGAACGGCGTGTTTCACCTCAAGATCCACTTCTCCAGCAGCCGCGCCACGATCTGGATGATCCACGACCCGTACCGATACCAGCTGCTGGAGTTCGACGACCTCGTCGACCCCGACGTCTGCCTGGCCTTCCCGCACGAGCCCTACCCGGAAGACGCCGTGGTACCGCGCGAGCAGATCCGGCCGATCCTGGATACCTTCCGCCACCTGCGCTATGCCGACGACACGATCTACCTGCGTGCCGGCTCGATCAACATCTTCAACGGCATCGTCGGCCTGAACTTCTCGTGCGACGGCTCGCACTACATCCCGGCCGACCAGTTCCTGGCGCGCGACTCCGAGTTCTGGGACGGTATCGCCTGACGGCAATACACCGATTCCCCTGGCTGGCGGGGGTTTTTTACGCCGGTTGCGGCACCGAAACTGGTGTTTTCGGTTGCCAGGCGACCGTGAACGGCCGCGAGGCGAGAATGCCTCGTTTACAGAAACAGGAGAACCCGCAGATGTCCATGCAGGACACCATTGCACAGCGCCTGCGCGAGCAGTTCGCACCGATGCACCTCGAGGTCGACGACGAGAGTCACATGCACAGCGTACCGGCGGGGTCGGAGTCGCACTTCCGGGTCGTGCTGGTCAGCGACAGCTTCGCCGGCAAACCGCTGCTGCAACGCCACCGCGCGGTCAACGGTGTGCTGGCCGAGCAGTTGCAGGGCGGCATCCACGCCCTCGCACTGCACACGATGACACCGGACGAATGGTTCGAGAAGGGCGGCACCGCGCCGGCATCGCCGCCGTGCGAAGGTGGGAGCAAGGCATGATTTTCAAGCTGATCCGCTGGCCGCTTGGTCAACTCATCCTGCTGGTCGACTTCCTGACCCGACCGACCCCACCACAGCGCCCGGCCGAGTTACAGGCGCGCATCGACGCATCGACACGCGACATGGCCCTGTACCAGTTCCGCGCCTGCCCCTTCTGCGTCAAGACCCGCCGTGCCCTGCGCCGCCTCGGTCTCCAGATCGAGCTGCGCGACGCCCGCGGGGACGGCCAATGGCGCACGCAGCTCGAGCAGGAAGGCGGCAAGATCCAGGTGCCCTGCCTGTACCTGCCGGGCGAGGACGGTGAAGCCCGCTGGCTGTACGAGTCCGGTGACATCATCGCCTACCTGGAGCAGCACGTCGCCGCTATCGAAGCGGGTTCGGCTGCCCGGCAGGCGGCATGACAGGCGGCTAACGCTTGATGGCCAGCAACTGCAGGTCGAATATCAGCGCCTCGTTCGGGCCGATGGACGCGCCGGCCCCGCGATCACCGTAGGCCATCGAACTCGGCAGGAACACCTGCCAGTGGTCACCGACACGCATGTTCAGCAGCGCCTCGCGGAAGCCGGGAATCACGCCGCCGAGCGAGAACTCGGCTGGCTGGCCACGATCGACCGAACTGTCGAACACGCTGCCGTCGATCTTGGTGCCGTGGTAGTGGACCCGCACGCTGTCCGCGGCGGTCGGCTGCTCACCCTCTCCGCTCGCGAGTACGCGGTACTGCAAGCCGCTCGGCAACACGACGATGTCGGGTTTGCGCGCGTTGGCAGCGAGAAAATCGCGACCGGCGCGCAGGGTCTCCTCGGCACGCTGCGCACGCTGCTCGGCGAACACCTTCTGTTGGTCGACAACCGCCTGCCGCATCTCTTCCGCGCTCAGACGCAACGGTCGTCCCTGCATGACGTCGTCGATCGCGGCGGCAAACGCGCCCGCGTCGATCTGCCCGATACCCTGCGACTTCAGCATTTCGCCAAGCCGCGCCCCCATGGCGTAGCTGTAACGCTCCGACACACTCACCACGGCCGTCTCTGCCGCGACCCCCACAGACCATGCCAGCAGCAGGACAATAAATACTTTTTTCATAACGTTTTCCTAGACTTAAGGAACATCCATCCCGCTTTCGGAAGCCTTTGCCGAAAACCCGGAACTCAGTTCACAGATTGCATGCGCGACCGTTAAAAGCAGCCGGCGCGCGACGATAATACAGGTGAGGCACCCGCGTGCAGGCAACGACAACATGATCAGCAAACTCAGCCAGACCGCCGTACAGGGCATCCAGCATAGTACCCGGAGCATGGCCCGCAGTGCGGCAGAGATCGCGCGTGCCTCGTTGCCGGGCGACCGTACCAACATGACGCGCGCCATGGTCGAACTGAAGCAGCACGAGCACGCGGCCAAGGCAAACGTCAAGACACTGTCGACCAGCGACAAACTGATCGGCTCACTGCTCGACGTCAAGGCCTAGACAATATCCCTGCGATCACCGGCGATCACGCCTCGGTCCTGAACAGCATCGAGAAATCGGTCGCTGCGATATCCTTGGTCAACTGTCCCACCGAGATGTAATCGACGCCGGTTTCCGCGATGGCGCGCACCGTACCCAGGTTGACCCCGCCCGAGGCCTCGAGTTCGGCCGCAGCGTGCGTTCGCGCCACCGCCTCGCCAAGTGCGACCAGGTCGAAGTTGTCCAACAGGATGCGCCGCGCGCCGGCCGCCAGCGCCTCGTCCAGCTCGTCGAGATTCTCGACCTCGATCTCGATCATGACCCCGTCATGCGCAGACGCCGCCTGCAGTACCGCGCTGACCGAGCCTGCCGCACGGATATGGTTCTCCTTGATCAGGATCGCGTCGTACAGGCCGACGCGGTGATTCGAGGCGCCTCCGCAACGCACGGCGTACTTCTGCGCCAGGCGCAGGCCCGGGATCGTCTTGCGCGTGTCCAATATCGTCGCCCCGGTACCGGCCACCGATGCGACGTACCTCGACGCCAGCGTCGCCGTCGCCGACAGCGTCTGCAGGAAGTTGAGCGCACAGCGCTCACCGGACAGCACCGATCGCGCCGGCCCGTGCAGCCCGCAGACGCGCTGACCCGGTTGCAGCGTGTCGCCGTCAGCCGCAAACCACTCGACGGCAACCTTGTCGTCGAGCTGGCGAAACACCTCGTCGAACCAGTCGCGCCCGCACAGGACGGCGGGTTCGCGCACGACGACCTCCGCACGCGCCAGCGTGTGCGCCCCGACCAGTCCGGCGGTCAGGTCGCCGGTGCCGATGTCCTCGTCGAGCGCGTCGCGGACCTGGCGCTGCCGCGCAAGCTGCAGCGACTCCATCGCCTACAGGATCTTCAGCAGTTCGACCTCGAACACCAGCGTCGCGTTCGGCGGGAT
>JAGRGW010000016.1 GCA_020445315.1 Gammaproteobacteria bacterium | reverse complement strand
AGATGTTCCCGGGTTACACGATCGTTGAATCGGGTTACTTCGACGGCGTCAATGGCATGGCCAGGCAGTACTCGCCTTCACTGCCGGAGTTCCTGCTCGGGCTGGGTGGTTTTGCCCTGGCGTTGATGGTGACCTTTATCGGTGTCCGCCTGCTGCAGTTCCTGCCGGTCTCGTTGTCCGACGACGTGTTGGATTCGACAGGCACGAACTGACCGTAGCGGTCAGGGTGGGGTCGATCTCGTCCACGGGGTAACCGACTCGGTTGCCCCGTTTGCGTTTTGGGGAGAAAGCCATGGCCCACCTGTATATCTCTGCTGCGCACAAGTCGTCCGGCAAGACCACGCTGAGTATCGGCCTGTGTGCCGCACTGCGGCAGCGCGGCCACGTCGTGCAGCCATTCAAGAAAGGGCCCGATTACATCGATCCACTGTGGCTGGGGCAGGCCGCCGAACGCCCCTGTTTCAATCTCGATTTCTACACCATGGATCGCGACGAGATCGCGCAGGCGTTCTCTCGCCGGATGCAGGGCGCCGATATCGGCCTGATCGAAGGCAACAAGGGGCTCTACGACGGCCTGGCGCTCGACGGCAGCAACAGCAACGCGGCCCTGGCCGCGCACCTGGCCGCGCCCATCGTGCTGGTGCTCGATTCGCAGGGCATGACGCGCGGGATCGCACCGCTGATTCTCGGCTACCAGGCGTTCGATCCGGCGATCCGCATTACCGGTGTGATCCTGAACAAGGTCGGTGGCCGCCGTCACGAGGCCAAGCTGCGCGCGGTGATCGAGCACTACACCGACGTCAAGGTACTCGGCGCCGTGCAGCGCAGTGACGAACTGCGAATCGACGAGCGTCATCTTGGCCTGGTGCCGAGCAACGAACTGGGCAAGAGCCGGCAGCACATCGAGCGCATGGCCGGCCTGATTGCCGACCAGGTCGATCTCGCCGCACTCGTGGACATGGCGGGTACGGCCGGGGACGTGCCGTGCGCGGGGCTGCCGCAAGCCGTTGCCGCACCGGCCGGCGCCGTTTCCGGGGTCCGCATCGCCTATGCGCAAGACTCCGCGTTTGGCTTCTACTACACCGGTGACCTCGAGGCCCTGCGCGAGGCCGGCGCCGAGCTGGTGCCTTTCAGTCCGCTGCACGACCGCTCGCTGCCGCCGTGCGACGGCCTGTTCCTGGGCGGAGGGTTTCCCGAGACCCACATGGACGCACTGGAGCGTAACACCGCGATGCGTGCCGAGGTGGCCCGCTTCGTCGAGAACGACAATCCGGTTTACGCGGAATGCGGAGGGTTGATGTACCTCTGCAACAGCCTGACCTGGCAGGGAAACACGCGTAAAATGGCAGGCGTGATCCCGGCCGACGTGATCATGCATGCGACGCCGCAGGGTCGCGGTTACGTGCGTTTGCGCGAAACGGCGGATCATCCCTGGCCGGTTTCGGGTACGGGCGACGGGGTGATCTCCGCGCACGAGTTCCATTACTCGGCCCTGGCGCAGGTTCCCGCTGATATGCGATTCGCGTACGGTGTCGAGCGCGGTCATGGCCTGGATGGGCGGCATGACGGTATCGTGTACCGCAAGCTGCTGGCGAGTTACGCTCATCTGCGGCATACGCGGGCCAACCCGTGGGCGGACCGCTTCACGGCATTCGTGCGTCGTCACGGCCGTGCAGCGTGAAAAAAACAACAGGCGGCGTGACGACATGCCGACAGGAGAGGTAAACGAGATGTTCAAGGTGACACCGCAGGCGGCAGAGCAGGTCAGGGCCGCGGCCGAACAGGGCGGGACGGCCGGCATGGCCCTGCGCCTGGCGGCGCAGCAGCGTTCCGACGGCAGCATCGATTACCGCATGGGCTTCGATGAAGGGACCGACGACGATATCAGCTTCAACTCCGAGGGCGTGCGGATCATCATGGCGCCGGAATATGTACCGCTACTCGATTCGGCCACGCTCGATTTCGTCGAAATGGAGCCGGGTGAATCGCAGTTCATCTTCCTGAATCCCAAGGACCCGAATTACGTACCCCCCTCCGAGAACTGAACGGCCGGTGGCATCGCCCCGCTGCTTGGCGGCGGTGCCCCTTTAAACGATGGAACTCTCCCCGCAGGACACGCTTCGACTGAACGTGCTGCTCGCCAGCAAACCGCAGGCGATCCGTATCAACGAATCGACGATGACCGTGTTCGGCCTGTCCGAAAAGGGCGAGGCCCAGGTCCAGCTCACCCCGACCGGTCGCGAAGACCAGTACGTGCGCCGCGTGCGCGAGATGCTGTCCGGCCACGTGCTCGGCTCACCGGGCGGCTACCCGGTCTACCTGCAGCGCTGGACCCGCATGGGCCAGATGCGCGACGACAGCCTCGAACAGCTGCTGTTGCTCGGAGAACCCGAAGCCGTAGTCGCCACGGTCACGGCACAGGGACTCACCGACGAACTGGCGCGTCGGGCCTGGTGGGCGATGGAGGATGCCGGCAATGCCCGCCACATGCTCGCCAAGCGGGCAGTTGTCGATGGCGACATGGGGCCGCGGCTGGCGTCCTACCTGGTGGAGCACCTGCCGTTCGAGACCGAACCCGAACAGCAGATCGAGACGGTGCGGCTGGTCCTGCAGGCAGGCCTGCTCGACGAGGGCCAGGTCGAGGGGCTGTGGCGCAAGGCCCAGCGCAAGCCGAGCTACTACGTCGGTTTTCTCGCGGCCCGACCGCACTGCTTGCCGGAGACATCGGCGCCGCACGTCCAATGGGAGCCGCTGGGTCCGGTTCTGAACGACCTGTCCGACCGTGGCAACGTCCTCGCCGGCCTGTTGGCGCAGACGCTGTCGGCGGCGGGCCAGTCCTTTCTCGCCACGGTGTTCCGGGTGCTCGAGAAACCGTCGAACCAGGACGTCGTCAACCTGACCCTCGACCTGGTCGCCGCTTACTTCGCCGCCGCCAGGCCGGAGGGGCGCGCCGACGCGACCCTGCCGGTGCTCGAGGACGAAGCGGCTGGATGGCTTGCGGCATCGGCCGACGCGGCGGCGCTGGCCGAACTCGAGGGCCTTGATGAATCGCAGTTGCTCGCGTTGCGGGTCTTGTCCGGCCTGGGTTACGGCATCGTCCGCCCCGTGTTCTGTGACAGCACGGCGATCGGCAGCCTGATGCGACGCAAGCTGCAGCCGGTGATGACGCCGCTGGGTGACCACCTCGCCAGGCTGTTCGACCAGCGGGGCCGTTGACTGAAATCGCCTCGCGATGACGAGATCCGTCGTTCCCGCTCAGGTGGGCTCCTGGATTCAGGCTCTGCGGCCGGAATGACGATTTCCGGCTGTCATTGCGAACGCAGTGAAGCAATCTCCCGATGCGGCGGCGATTTCACGAGATTTCCCGTGACCGCCTCACGGTCACCGACGATTCGGTTTCGTCGTTGCCGCGCAGCCGGGAGCCTGGATTCCGGGTTTTCAGCTGAAATGACGACACCGGCTGGCTTGAATCGCCAAATCGTCAAAGATCCGTCCAACCCGTTACGAATTTAATAATAAGGTCAATAATATCCGACGCTTTTAGTCTGGTTTAGAACGGCTATACTGCTAAAGAGATATCCCGTTTGGGAGGGTGCCGCTCTAGGAGGAGCCATGGACCGTCTGTTGAGCCTTTCGCAAGCCGCCCGCATGGTCGGCGTACCCCGCCATCTGCTGCAGCAGCATATCCAGGAAGGTGTGATCGAGGCGTTCGAGGGGCATATCCGCATGTCCGAACTGCAGAAGGCCTATCCCGATGCCAACCCGGACCGCTCCGGCATGGTCGAGAAGGTCAAACGGATTCGCGAAGCCGCGTCGATGAAGGCCAACCGTGACTTCAAGCCGAATGTCGATCACCTGTGTACCGAACTGCAACGGGCGCGGGTCGAGATCGAGCGGCTGCAGGAGGAAGTGGCCGGCTACCGCCGGTTCGCGGCCGAGACCGAAGAGCGCCTGCTCGGCCTGCAGGAGCAGTGCGACGCCCGCCAGGCGATGATGCTCG
>JAGRGW010000183.1 GCA_020445315.1 Gammaproteobacteria bacterium | reverse complement strand
GCAGGATTCGAACCTGCGACCAATTGATTAAAAGTCAACTGCTCTACCGACTGAGCTAACGACCCATGGCTGGTATTCGTCGCCGAAAAGCGGCGCCGGAAAGACGCCGTATTATACAGACACGGCCCATGCACTCAACCCGTTTGTGACAGACTCAGACCGCATCCAGGCGGCGGAACCGCTCCGGCAACAGGTGCAGGTCGACCAGCCCGGTCAACAGGGCCTTGCCGAAGCTGGCCTCGTCCTCGTACACCATCCTGTAGTACTGCACCTTCATCGTCAGTGCACTGCCGAGGAAGATGGCGGCGAATGTCAGTATCGACCCGAGCGCCAGCGTCGAGACACCGGTGATGGCCTGCCCCACCGTGCACCCCATCGCCAGGGTGCCGCCGAAGCCCATCAACACGGCGCCGATGACATGGGTCACGAAGTCGCGTACCGAACTGAACCACTCGATGCGGAAACTGCGCGCGATCAATGCCCACAGCAGTGAACCGGCGACGACACCGAACACGGCCATGACACCGAAGTTCAGCAGTGCGCGGTCGAACCCGCCGGCGGCGTAGCCCAGCGTCTGCCCCATCGGGTTGATGAAGGTGTACGACTGCGGGGCCAGCGGCCTGCCCTGCGCCGGCCTGCCCTCGTCGGAGTCGGCCAACATGTCCCATTCCTCGTAGTAGCCCGACAGGCTCATGAAGCCATCCTCGGTATCCACGCCGACGTTGCTGCTCAGGTACCACGCACCGACAACCGCCACGCCCACGACCAGGCCACCGAGGATGTTGTCGAAGCTGCCACGGAAGTCGGTCGACCGAAACACGAACACCAACAGCGCCAGGCCGAGCACCAATCCCACCGTGAGCCGCGCCGTCGCCACGGCATCGCCGCCCAGCAGGTAACCGAGATCCTGCGAGGCGCCGAGGTCGATCGACATCGGCCGTATCCAGTCGTAGAACAACAGGCTCATCAGGGTCTGGTCAGAACCGGGAAACGGGCTGACCATGAAATACGCGATCACGCCGATGATCGCGAACACGACGATGGATTTCAGGTTGCCGGCGCCGATGCGGACCAGCGTCTTGTTGCCACAGCCGCTGGCCAGCGTCATGCCGATGCCGAACAGCAGCCCGCCAAGGATGTTTTCGGCAACCAGGAGATTGCCACCGCGATACGGCGGAAAGGTGCCGCTTGCCTCGACCAGTCCGCTGTACTCGAGAATTGCGACACCGAGCACCGCCACGGCTATCGCGAACAGCCACGCCCGCATGCGCCCGGTGTCGCCCATGTTGACCAGGTCGGAGACTGCCCCCATGGTGCAGAAGTTGGTCTTGTTGACGACCAGTCCCATGACCAGCGCCAACACGAACGCCCCCCACAGCAAAGCCGATTCGGCCGCGACAAAACTTTCGTAGGACATAATGCTTACCCCCGGTACGTGTGCCGGTTCTTCGACCGGTCGAACACAAGCTCCCGAAGGTTACCGAATACGCAGACCAGCGACCACCCGCGGCTCAGGCCCGGTAGACAGTCGGGTCCGTGACACCGGCTGTACGAAATCCTTCGGCCCGCAGGCGGCAGGAGTCGCAGGCACCGCAGGCAACGCCCTGCGCGTCGGCCTGGTAACACGACACGGTCAGGCCGTAATCGACGCCCAGGGCCACACCGGTGCGGATGATCTCGGCCTTTGTCATCTCGATCAACGGGGCATGCACCTGGAAAGCCTGGCCCTCGACGCCCGCCTTGGTCGCGAGGTTGGCCAGTCGCTCGAACGCCTCGATGAACTGCGGCCGGCAGTCCGGGTAGCCGGAATAGTCGACCGCGTTCACGCCGACGAACAGGTCCGTCGCACCGAGCACCTCGGCCCAACCCAGCGCCAGCGCCAGGAAAACGGTGTTGCGGGCCGGAACATAGGTCACCGGTATGCCCTGCCCACCGGCCGCCGGGACATCGATCGAGAAGTCGGTCAGCGCGGAACCGCCAATCGCGTCGAGCGACAGCGGCAGCACCTTGTGCGCCTCGACGCCGGCCGCCTGCGCGACACGGTGCGCCGCCGCCAGTTCGGCCCGATGACGCTGACCGTAATCCAGGCTGAGTGAATGACAGGCGAATCCCTGCTGCCTGGCGATCGCCAGCACGGTGGCCGAATCGAGTCCACCCGACAGCAGAATGACCGCTTTGCGCCTGGCCTGCATAGGTCAACGTTTCCCGTCGTGAGAGCGCCGAAACGCCGTTGTGGCGGCGTGCGCGGAGCAGGAAACCGGCGGGACAAGCAGATTGGCTTCTGTCATCGGCCCGGCTCGTTGCCCCACAGGATCTTGTGCAACTGCAGCTGAAAACGGACGTTCAGTCGATCGCGCAATATCCAGTCTGCCAGATTTGACGGCTGCAACGCGCCCTCGACCGGCGAGAACAGCACCTCGCAAAGGGCATCGAGCCGGTACTTCTGCAACTGCTCGCAACTCCACTGGTAATCCCGCTCGTCGGTGATCACGAACTTGACCTGGTCGTGCGGCTGCAGGTGACCGATATTTTCGTACCGGTTACGCGCCTCCTCGCCCGAACCGGGTGTCTTCAGGTCCATGACCCGGACCACGCGCCTATCGACCGGCGCGATGTCGATCGCGCCGCTGGTTTCCAGCGACACCACGTAGCCGGCATCGCAGAGCGCGGTCAGCAGCGCCGGGCAACCGGGCTGCGCCAGCGGCTCGCCACCGGTGACCGTGACGTGGCGTGCCTGGTAACCGGCCACCCGGTCGAGAATATCCGCGGATTCGATCCACTCCCCGCCTTTGAAGGCATAGGTGGTGTCGCAGTAACCGCAACGCAGCGGACACCCGGTCAGGCGTACGAACACCGTGCGCCAGCCGACAGTCGCGCTTTCGCCCTGCAGGGAATGGAAAATCTCGGTGATCCGCAGTTTCGACATCAGCAACGAAAACGCCCTTGCAGACCGGATCAGTCACCCAGCTGGTCGAGGCGTTGCTGCGCGAGTCCCGCGGCCGACGAACCCGGGTAGTCGATGATCACCCGGCGATAGCTGTCGCGTGCCTCGTTGCGCTGTCCGGCCGCCTGCTGCAGGCGACCGATCTTGAACAGGGCGCCGGCCGCCTTGTCGCTGCCCGGGTACCGGTCGACGACGACCTGGAACGCGGCCAGGGCCTCGCTGTTCTTTTGCGACACGTAGTAGGCCTCTCCCAGCCAGTACTGCGCGTTGGCCGCCAACGGATCGGCGGGGTACTTGGCGACAAAGCCGGCGAATGCCGCTGCCGCTTCGTCGTACCGCTTTTCCCTCGGATCCAGCAGCGCATACGCAGCCTGGTACTCGGCCTCGATCTGCCCGCGGTCGGCCGACACCGCGGCCGCGGCGGTCGGATTGGCGGTATCCACGGCGGCCGATGACGCAGCGCCCATCGTGTCGCCGGACGGCCGGATGGCACCACCCGCACCCAGGCGCTCGTCGATGTCGAGGTAGATATCGCGCTGCTTGCGCTTGATCTGCTCGATCTCGTGCCGCAGCTGCTCGGTCTCGCCGCGCAGCGCGCGGTTCTCGCGCCGCAACTCGTCGAGTTGCAGCGTCAAGTCGGTAATCCGGTCGACGCGACGTTCGAGCAGGTCGAGGCGCTGCGTGGTCGACTGCGCAGCGATCATCTGGCTACCCAGAAGACCGACGACAACGGTGATCGCAAGGTAAAGGTATCGGTACATCGTCGATCAGTAGTACACCAGCACCGCACGGCGGTTTTCAGCCCACGACAGTTCGTCGTTGCCGTACACCGCGGGGCGCTCCTCGCCATAGCTCAGCGTTCCGACCTGCGACGGACTGACGCCCTCGGCCTCGAGGAAACGCTTGACCGCGTTGGCGCGGCGCTCACCGAGCCCGATGTTGTATTCACGCGATCCACGCTCGTCGGCATGGCCTTCGATCGTCAGGCCGCTGCCGGGATTGGTGACCAGGTAGGTCGCGTGCGCGCGCAGCACGTCGATGTACTCGCCGCGTATCGTGTCCTGGTCGAAATCGAAGTAGATCACCTTGGTGTACAGCAGGCTGTTCGGATCCTCGAGCGCGCTGCCGGTCCAGGTCGCGCCGGCGCCGGCGCCAGACGTCGTCACACCGCCGCCGGCCGATGCCCCGCGGTCTTCGACCGCCGCGCCTTCACCGTCCTTCGTGCCGGTGCTGGAACACCCCGCAACGAGCACCACGGCGGCAGCCAGGGCAAGCCAGGCCAGTCTTTTTGCTTTCATTCAGCGATTCCTCTCCTGTTTCTGGTACGGCGACCAAACCGGCTCGCGCACGTCGCCTTCCTGCAGTCGCAGGCGCTGCTGTACGCGACCGTCGGTGGACACCGCCGCAAGCACACCCTTGCTCTCGACCCGGGTGGCGTAAATTATCATGCTGCCATTGGGCGCGAAACTTGGCGACTCGTCGAGGCGACCGTCGCTCAGCACCTGGACGTTGCCGGTCTGCAGGTCCTGTGTCGCGATGCGGTACTGGCCATCGATCCGGGTGACGAAGGTCAACAGCCTGCCGTCGGGCGAGAACGAAGGCCGCGCGTTGTAGCCGCCTTCGAAGGTCAGGCGACGCGCCTCGCCGCCACTGACCGACACCTGGTAGACCTGCGGCGCGCCGCCGCGGTCTGACGTGAACACGATCGACTTGCCGTCCGGCGACCAGGCAGGCTCGGTGTCGATCGCCCAGTGCCGGGTCAACGGTCGCAGCGTGCGCCGCGCCAGGTTCAGCACGAAGATGTCCGGGTTACCGTCCTTCGACAAGGTCAACGCCAGAAAGCGGCCATCCGGCGACCAGGCAGGCGCGCCGTTGATGCCCTTGAACGCCGTTACCTGCTCGCGCGTGCCGGTCAACACCTCCTGCACCCAGATCGACGGCTGCGCTTTTTCGAACGACACGTAGGCGATGCGCTTGCCGTCCGGCGACCAGGCCGGTGACATCAGGGGTTCTTCGGAAGTGACGATGGTCTGCGGTGCGTAACCGTCGGCATCGGCGATGCGAAGCTTGACGGTCTCCTTGGTTTCCTTGCCGCTGCCGCTGCGGATCGACGTAATGTAGGCGATGCGCGTGGCGAAGGCACCGGGCTCGCCGGTCAGCGTCTCGTAGATGATGTCGGCGATATGGTGCGCCGTCGATCGCAGATCGGCCACGGTGGTCGGCATGCTGTAGCCGGTGATCTGCTCGCCGCGGAACACGTCGTACAGAAAGAACTTGACCAGATAGCCGCGCGAACCGCTCGGGATGACCTCCCCGATGACCAGGTTCTCGACGTTCAGCGCCCGCCAGTCACGAAAATCGACCTCTTCGCCACGCGACGGCTGCATCAGCATCTCGTCGGGCGGTAGCGGCTTGAAGCGGCCACTGCGTTGCAGGTCGGCGGCGACGACAGCACCGACGTCGTGTGGCGGCGGGGTCGCGCCGTCTCCGCGCCAGGCGAAGGGCACGACGGCAATCGGCAGGGCGCCTTCGACACCCTGGGTGATCTCGATCGTCAGCGTGGACGCCCTGGCTTGCAAGACGAGCAGCATCAGAAAGGCGATATGGATCAGTCTGGTCATGTCTCTCGGTTTCGATCGCTTGCCGGTTCAGTTACCGGGGTCAAATATAAACGTCAGGTCGCGGAAGCGGGCACGCAATCGCTCGGACTGCGGCATGGGTAACGGATCGGCTTTCTGCACCGCGGCGGCCACCGAACGATCGAATGCCGGGTTTCCGCTGGATTCGACGACACTGACGAGCAGCACCGAACCCGTCGTCCCGAGTCGCACCCGCAACGTGCATTTCAGGCCGGCCGTACCGGGTGGTCTCAGCCAGTTGCGTTCCACTTTGGCCTGGATCTGCCCGACCACCCTGGCCAGTTCCGATACATCCTGCTCGGCCTCGAACTGGGCGGCAAGCTCGGCCTCGCGCGCCGCCTGGTCGGCCCGGGCCCTGGCGGCAGCCTCTTCGCGGCGCTTACGCGCCTCTTCGGCCTTGCGTTGTTTCTCGGCTTCGGCCTTGCGCTTGCGTTCTTCCTCGGCCTTGCGCTGCTTCTCGGCCTCAGCCTTGCGCGCCTCTTCGGCCTTGCGCTGCTTCTCGGCTTCGGCCTTGCGCTTGCGTTCTTCCTCAGCCTTGCGCGCCTCTTCGGCCTTGCGCTGCTTCTCAACCTCGGTCTTGCGCACCTCTTCGGCCTTGCGTTGCCGCTCGGCTTCAGCCTGGCGCTTGCGTTCGTCCTCGACCTTGCGTTGCCGCTCGGCCTCGCGCTGGCGCTCCTCGTCGGCCTTGCGTTGTTGCTCGGCCTCGGCCTGGCGTTTGCGCTCCTCTTCGGCCTTGCGCTGTTGCTCGGCCTCTGCCTGGCGCTGGCGCTCCTCGTCGGCCTTGCGCCGTTGCTCGGCTTCGGCCTGGCGTTTGCGCTCGGACGCCTGCTGCCTGACCAGTTCCGCCTGGCGACGCTGCTCCTCGGCCTGCGCCTGTTGCCGCTCGTCCGCCTCGATGCGCGCCACGTCGATCAACCGGGCCTGCACGACCTTCACATCCCCACCGATCGGCTCGACCTCGTCACGCCAGTCGATCTCGAACACGAGGAACACCACCAGTCCCACGTGCAGCAGGATGGCGAGCAGCAACGCGACCGGGTTACGACGCAGTACCGACCACACGGCGCTATCCCGCAGGTTTCGGCAACGGTATTCGACCCATCACTTCGCCCCCACGCTCGCCGGGTCCGGCGGTTGCGTGATCAGGCCCACGCTCGGCGCACCGGCGGCCTGCAATACCACCATGGCCTGCACGACGTTGTCGTAGGCCACCGCGCGATCGCCCTTGATCAGCACCGGAATACCCGGGTTGTTGCGGATGATCGACTCGCTCATCCTGCGCAACTCGGCGGCATCGACCTCGCGCACGCGGTCGTCGTCGTAGACCAGCGACCAGGTACCGTCGGCCTCGACACTGACGACGAGCGGTCGCTTCGCATCTTCCTCGATCGGCCTGGCGTCGGCCTCGGCCAGGTCGACCTTGACCCCCTGGGTCAACAGCGGCGCCGTGATCATGAAGATCACGAGCAGCANNAAGATGATCAGCAGCACCAGCATCACGTCGATGTACGGCACGACATTGATCTCGGCGATGGGTCGACGGGTTTTCTGTCTGTAAGCCATGTTTCAGTTGTGGACAAACCGGCCGCCGGAAAAATTCCGTCGACTTACCTCAGGTACGTTTGCGCGCGCGCAGGTGGGCCTGCCGCTGCAGGATGTTGGAGAACTCCTCGACGAAGTCATCGTAGCGGTTTTCCAGGCGCTGGACCGAGTTGGCGTAGCGGTTGTAGGCGACCACCGCCGGGATCGCGGCGAACAACCCGATGGCCGTGGCGATCAGGGCCTCGGCAATACCCGGGGCGACGAGGTTGAGCGTTGCCTGCTTGACGCCACCGAGTGCCTGGAACGCGTTCATGATGCCCCAGACCGT
>JAGRGW010000182.1 GCA_020445315.1 Gammaproteobacteria bacterium | reverse complement strand
ATGACGATGATCAGCACGATTGGCATGACCCGCAGGACCTGGCCGATCTCGCCGGTGATGAATGCCAGCGAGCCGAATACCAGCAGCGTCGTCGCAAACGACGACAGGATGCCGGGCAGGACCTGGCGTGCGCCGTTGACGGCGGCGTCCAGGGGTTTGTCCCCGCGCGCCATGCGCGAGGCGATGTTCTCGGCGATGACGATGGCATCGTCCATCAGCAGGCCGACACCGATCAGCAGGCCGACCATCGAGATCATGTTGATCGTCACGCCGAGGGCGGGCAGCACGAACAGCGCGCCCAGGAACGACACCGGCAGCCCCATCGTGACCCAGAAGCTGTAGCGGAAACTGAAGAACAGCCACAGGATCAGGAACACCGCGACCAGGCCCTGGACACCGTTTCGCACCAGCATGTCGAGCCGGTCGCTGACGATCGAGGAGCGGTCCTGGGTCAGCGCCAGTTCGATGCCCTGCGGTGCGCGCGCGTTCTCCGCGGCCACGAAATCGGCCACGGCCCTGTAGGCGGTCAGCGTGTCCTGCGCACGGGTCTTGGTCACGTCGAGGATGGCGGCGCGCCTGCCGTTGAACAGGATCTTGTCCTCGTCCCGCTCGAACCGGTCTTCGATCGTGGCGATGTCGCCGAGGCGCAGGGCCGCGCCGTTGCGGCCGGTGATGACGACGAGGTCCTCGAAGTCGCGAACCGATTTGCGCTGGTCGTCGAAGCGCAGCAGCACATCCTCGGATTCACCCTGCAACTCGCCCGCCGGCAGGCCGACGCTCTGCTGCTGCACCGTGCGGGCGATGTCCGCCGTGGACAGGCCGTACTGGCGCAGCGTGGCGATCGGGACCTCGATCCGGACCTGGTGCGTGGAGAAGCCAGAGATTTCCACTGTCGATAGGGCGCGCAGTGTCTGCAGGCGGGCCCTGATGCGTTCGGCGTAGGCCTTCAGTGCGACCGGGTCGTCCGGCCCCGTGATCGCGATCGAGACCACGGCATCGGTGCGGCCGAGTTCCGTTACCACCGGCAGTTCGGCGTCGGCAGGGAAGTCATCGATGGCATCGATCTCCGACTTGACGTCGTCGAGGAAACGCCCCATGTCGGCGCCTTCGCGCATCACGGCCGTCGCGATGCCCTGGCCCTCGCGGGCCTCGCAGCGCGTTTCGTCGATGTCGGTGATGCCGTCGAGCGCGTTCTCGACGCGACGGCAGATGGCATCCTCGACCTCGTCGGTCGTCGCGCCCTTGTACAGCACGCGGATCTCCACCTGGTCGTTCTTGACCTCCGGGAAGGTTTCGCGCTGCAGGTTGGGCAGCGTCACCAGGCCCAGGATCATGATCGCGGCCATCAGCAGGTTGGCCGCCGTCGGGTGACGGGCGAACCAGGTGATCACGATGCGTCCCGTGCCGCTGCGGCGAGGGCCTGTTGCGTCGCTTCATCGGCGACCGGCTGCAGGCGCATGCCGTCGACCGCCGGTACCAGGTCGCCGACGACCACCCGCGTGCCTGCCTGCAGGCCGTGTTCGATGATGCTGATGGCGCCGAGGTTGAAGCGTACCCCGACCGTTCGTGTCTGCAGTCGGTTGTCGTCGTCGACCACGTAGACGTGGCCATTGCGTATCGCGTTGCGTGGCACGACCAGGCGGTTGGCCTGGGCATGGCCACGAATGATCACCTGGACGAACATGCCCTTGGACAGCGGAGGCCGGAGACCGGGAATCGCCTTTTGCAGCGGGTTGTCGACCGCAACGACGACACCGATGGTGCGCGTTTGGGGATCAACCTCGTCGCTGAAGCGCACGAACTCGGCCTCCCACTCCGCCACCTGGTCGCCGAGGTCCATGCGAACCAGTGGCCGGAAGCCGGTGAAACCTTTCATGTTGGCGGGCATGTCGGCGATCGACGGGATCGGCTGGTCGCGGTCGGCGAACAGGTGGCGCAGCGACGAGATGGCGACCTGGGCGGTGATCTCGACCCGTTGCACCGCGTCACCGCGGAACAGCGTCTGGCCGACGCCGACGTACTGGTCCTTCTCGACGGCCAGGTCGGCGATACGCAGGTCGAACGGGGCGTGCACCGTGGTGTTCGCCAGGTCGCGCTGGGCCTGGGCAAGCCGTGCCTCGAGCAGGCGTCGCTGGGTCGGGAACAGGGCGAGGCTGTTCTCCGTGTTCTGCACCGCGGTGCGCGCGTTCAGCATCGTGCGTTCGGCGTTGTCGACGTCACTCTGTGACGCGGTACCCTGGGTCGACAGCTTGGCAATGCGCCGGCTTTCGCGTTGCGCCAGTGCCAGGTTGCGCTGGTCGATGTCGAGCGACGCGCGCGCGTTGGTTTCCTGCACCTCGAGTTCGGCGAGTTCGGCCTCGGCCTGCGCCAGTTGCAGTTCGATATCGGTCGGATCGATGCGGAACAACTGCGTGCCCGCACCGACGGTTTCGCCGTCGCGCAGGCGCGCGTAGGTTTCGACCACGCGCCCCGGAACTTCGGCGACGGCGGCCCAGACCTTCTCCGGCTGGACCGTGCCGTAGCCGTTGGCGTAGGGAATGAGTTCCACGCTCGGGACCTCGATGACCCGGACCTGTTGGCTCGGTGGGTCGGCGACGACCTTGGTCGGTGGCTGCCTGCCGCCGGCCATGAACATCACCACCGCGACGCCGACGGCGATGGGCGGCAGGACCCAGAGGGCACGCCAGCGCGAAGGCCTTTCGGTGTGCATCTCGATTTCCTCGGAAAGGGGGTGGCGCTTGCGGCGGTCGGGGTCTACAGCCGCCACCCGGGTGATGGATTCGGCGTCAGTGGCGGTTCAGCCTGTCGACGAACGCCATGCCGAGCGCCGAAAGCACGAACGTCATGTGGATGATGACGTACCACATCAGCTTGTCGTTTTCGATCTGCGTGGCGTTCATGAAGGCCTTGAGCAGATGGATCGACGAAATCGCGACGATGGACGCGGCGACTTTCTGCTTCAGCGAGCCGGCGTCGAGCTTGCCGAGCCAGTCCAGTTTCTCGCCACCTTCCTTGATGTCGATGGCCGAGACGAAGTTCTCGTACCCGCTGAGCATGACCATGACGATCAGCCCGCCGACCAGGGCGATATCGACCAGGCTCAGCGTGATCAGCACGAGGTCGGCTTCCTTCATTTCCAGCACGAGGGGCAGTACGTGCAGCGCCTCCTGGAAGAACTTGATGCCGAGCGCCAGCAGCGCCAGGCTCAGGCCGAGATAAATAGGTGCCAGCAGCCAGCGGCTCGCATACAACAGTCGTTCGAGTGTCGCTTCCAAGTTTCGCGTTTCCTATTGCTGAAAAGGCACGGTCGGCCAGGTCGGAGCCCGGGGCACGGTAGCCAGTTCCCCGCCCGCGCCCCGGCATCGGGGGCACGTGAACGACGGTCTGGCACGTCTCCGCTCACATGGCGCGATTGTACGGGATCGGCGCAGGGAAATCCCTGCGATTACCCCACCGGCAACGGGCGCGGTTTGCCTGTCGAGGCACCGGCGTGGTGATAATCTCGACACGTTCACCGCTCGATTGGAGAGACCTGCCGCGATGAAGCGTGCCTGCCTGCTTGGCCTGTTGTTGCTGCCCCTGGTCGCGGGTGCCGATGCCTGGCGACTGACCCTGACCGGGCACCAGAGCTTCGTGTTCGGTGACGACCGGCTCGCCGGTGGCTTGCGAGTGCCCTGGGAGGTCGTCATCGATTTCCGGGTCGACGGTAGCGAGTTCCTGCTCGGCCATGGCCGGGCGCGCTGGATCGATCGCCTGGAAGCGTTTTCGGTGCCGGCCGGCTGGTTCGACTGCCACCGGGTGCCGGGCACCTATCTCGACAGCAACCTGGTGTTGCACGAAACGCCGCGGGTCAGGCTCGCCGCGTTTCCGGTGGCCGGTGCCGTGGACGATGGCAGGGTCCGATTGTTGCCGGATTTCAGCACGCCGGGAAATTACATCGCCCTGACCTACGAATGTGAAACCGGCAACCCGACCGCGACCAACTGGTTGCCGTTCGCCGAGCGCGGCAAGCAGATCCTGGGCAAGCGGCAGGATATCGAGGTCCGCCAGGACGGCGATCACCAGTGGGTACGCGTCCGCGAGGTGATGAGCCTGCCGCCCGAGGAGATGCTCGAACTGCCGCTCGAGGATGGCTGGACCTTTGTGCGCGGGGCGAAGGATGCGCCACGCCATGTCGTCTACCGGTTGACCCGGCGCACCGACTGACGTCGCTGCGGCCTGTCGGATCCAACCGTGTGCGGTAACGGTTCCGCCCTGCGGTCCGGTTTTACAGCCCGCACATGCCGCCGCCACAACCGCCACCTCCACAAGGTGGCATTTCGGGGTTGCTCAACGCGGAACTGCCGACGATGCCGCCACCGGTGATCAGGCGTTGTACCGGGGTGTCGGCCGGGGTGTCCCCGGTGTCGATATTCGCCTTTTCGCAGACCTCGCCCCAGGTCGTGAGCTTGTCGTTGATGCCATGGCGAACCTCGACCACGCGGTCGTTGGCCTCGCAGCGATAGTCGTAACTTGGCACGGTGGGCCTCCTGGTATTGTCTGTGATTCAGCGTGTCATTGTTCGAACGGGCGGCGTTCGCGTCAATGATCCCGGTCAGTCGCGCTGCCGGTGACGAGGTGCAGCACCGGGCCTGGCGACGGCACGGTCTCCAGCCGCCAGGTGCCGGGCAGTTCGCCGAGCCAGTGCTCGACGGCCGCCGCCTCCGCCAGTCCGCCCGCGTGACCGCGGTAGACCAGGATCGAGATCACGCCGGACGGGTCGAGTGCCTGGATACCCTGGCGCAGGGCCTCGACCGTGTGCGCCCCCTGCGTCGTCCGTTGCTTGTCGCCGCCGGGCAGGTAGCCGAGGTTGAACATCGCTGCCCTGATTTTCCCCAACGCCTCCCGGGGCAGGTGTTGCAGCAGGTTCTGGTGCCCGTCATGGACCAGTTCGACGTGGTCTCTCAGCCCGGCGGTCTGCAATCGCGCCGCCGTGTGTTCGAGTGCGCCGGACTGCACGTCGAACGCGAACACGCGGCCACCGGGCGCGACCTGCCGGGCCAGGAACAGGGTGTCGTGACCGTTACCCGCGGTGGCGTCGACGACGAGGTCGCCAGGCCGCAGGTGCGCGGCGACCCGTGCATGGGCGATCTGTGTCAGCGGCACGCGCCTCATCGGAAACGGGCGATGTCGGCTTCGGGCGGCAGGGCGCCACCGTCGACCAGGTGTCCGGTCAGCTGTTTCGCGTACCACGGAATGCTGAGCGCACCGCGTGCGCCGAAGCCGTTGAACACGACGACCCGCGGGTCGAGTGGGTGGCGCCCGATCAGGGGGTAGCGGTCCGATGTGCCGGGCCGGATGCCGGCGAGATGGTTCTCGACCCGGATATCTTCGGCTCCGGGCAGCATGTCGCGCAGGCCGCGCGTGAGTTCTTCGTGACCTGCCGGCGTGGTCTGCGTGTCGATCCGTTGGTGTTCGTGCGTGGCGCCGAAGCGGAACCCGCCACCGGCTCTTGGCACCAGCCAGTATTGTCCGTTGACGATACGGCCGCTGTCGCCACCGGGTACCTGCAATTCGAGGATCTCGCCTTTCTCCGGGCACAGCGGCAGATCGGCGAACCTCGGATTGCGTTGCAGGCGGGCCCCTTCGCAGAACACGACCTGACGCGCCGCGGTACCGTCGAGCACCACGTGGTCGGCGTGGACCTGGAGCGTGTCGACTGCCGATTCCCGCTGTTGGAGCCGGTTGGTCGACTGCAGCCATTCGCGTATCGATGCGAGCAGGCCGGGCATGTCGACATACCCGGTGCGATGCTGCAGGAACCCGCCGAACGGGGCTGCCAGGCCGTCGAAGTCCGCTTGCGTCGGCTGCCGGGTGTCGAGCAGGGTGCGGTTGTCCGGGTCGGTCAGTGCACGGTCGAGGAAACGCTGCTGCGCGGTGCTGCGAAAAAGGCGCAACATCGGTGTGGGAAAGAAGAAACGCCGACCCAGGCGATCGCCGATGGCGTCATACCAACCTTCGGCGTAGGCCAGCCAGTCGAACACCTCCGGCCGGCGATTGAAGCGCATACCGGCCAGCGGGTTGACCAGCCCGGCGGCGACCTTCGACGAGGATGTCCTGTGGCCGTCGTCGACGACTTGCACGCGTTGCCCGGCTTCGACCAGGTGCCAGGCCAGAGCGCTTCCGGCGAGGCCCTGGCCAACGATCAGCGTGTCGAGTATCGGGTCCGGCATGCGGACATTTTCGCATGCCGGCGACGCGCGCGGGTGACTGGCCGGATCAGGTGTTCAGACGGGCAGGTTGAAGCTGCCCCAGGCCACGGTCCCGCCGATCAGCGCGCCCATGATGACGTCGCTGGGGTAGTGCAGTCCCAGCACGATGCGGGACGAGGCGACCAGGAAGACGAACGGCGTGATGACGATACCGACCTCGGGGAAGTGCGCCAGCAGCACGGCGGTGAATCCCACCGCGTGCATCGTATGGCCCGACGGGAAACTGTACAGGTCGAGCATCGGCGCGTGCCGGCGTACATCGTCGAACTGGTCACAGGGACGGCGACGCCCGGTCAGGTGCTTGATGGCCTTGTAGACGACCAGCGAGACGAAACCGACGACCAGCATGTGCACCGATGCCTCGAGGCCGGCGCGACCGTAGAGCGCTGGCAGCAGCAGCATGATGACGTACCAGAAGACCCCGTCGCCGAGACGGCTGACGATACCGAAGAATCGCTGGGTTTCGAGGAACTCGCCGCGTTGACTCAAGGCGCGGCAGATCGGTGCCTCAAGATCGTTCAGTTGATTCAGCAGGGCTTTCAATGCCATCGGTCACACGCTCTTCGCGGATCGCCAGGAACAACTGTTCCAGCCTGACCAGCAGCTTGGGCCAGTCCTGTTGCAAGGCCGTTTCGCGTGCGTGACGTTTTAGTGTCCGCTGCAGTTCGGGATTCCTGGCACATGCCACGGCGAGTTCGGTGAACCGCCAGGTCGATCCGGCCTCGGCCAGCAGGCCGCTGTGACCATGCAGGATCAGCTCGTGGGCCGCGGCCAGGTCGTAGGACACCACGGCCAGGCCGCTGGCCATGGCCTCGAGGGTCACGTTGCCGAAGGTCTCGGTCTCGCTCGGGAACAGGAAGATGTCCGCGCTGGCGTAGTGGCGGGCCAGGTCGCAACCCTGCCTGGGGCCGCAGAACAGGGCGTCCGGATGTGTGATTTTCAGCCTGTCTTCGGCCGGCCCGCTGCCGACGAGCACGAAACTGGCATCCGCGCGTCGAGCCCTGATGGCATCGAACGCCGAGAACGCGAGGTCGATGTTTTTCTCCGGCGCCAGCCGGCCCACGTAGAGTACCGCCAGGCCATCGGGACCGATGCCCCATGCCTCGCGCAACTGCGGGTCGCGGCGTGCTGGCGTGAACAGGTCGGTATGCACGCCGCGCGGCCAGGTGTGCAGGTTCAGGAAGCCGTCTTCGGCGAGTGCATTGCGCATCGATACGGTCGGCACCAGCGTGCCGGCGGCCTCGTTGTGGAACCGGCGCAGGTAGCGCAGCAGGCCGGAGGCCAATAGCGAGGCGCCGTAGTGTGAACTGTACTGGTGGAAGTTCGTATGCATGCCGGTCAGCGCCGGGATGCCGCGCTTCCGGCAGGCCTTCAGCGCCGAGTAGCCGAGCGGCCCCTCGGTGGCGATGTAGGCGGCGTCGATACCCTGCCGGTCCAGCAGGCGAGTGATGCGGCGGTAGGCCGGCAGGCCGAACTGCAGACCGGGGTAACCCGGTATCGGCAGGCCGGGTACCTCGTTTTCATCGATGTCGCCATCGGCGTGGATGCTCGCCGCCTTTTGCGCCGGCCGCACCAGCGTTACCGCATGGCCGAGTTCGGACAGGCCCTTGACCATCTGCGCCAGCGTGCGCGCGACACCGTTGATCTCGGGTGGATAGGTCTCGGTAACGAGCAGGAGGTTCATGCCTTGTCAGCTGTGGGTCGTAAGCGGGCTATACCAACACAGATGTTCAGGATGCAGACGCGACGCCTGCCGTGGGCAGCCAGGGGCTGTCGGCGTGGTCCTGCAGGGCCGCCACGATCGCGTTGCGGGCCTCTTCGGCCACCTGTTTGCGCGAGTGGTCGCCGATCTCGATCGGATCGGCGAAAGCGACGTGGACCTGGGTGCGTTCGCGGGTCAGCAGGCCGGACAGGTTCTCGGCCAGCGACTGGTTGCCGGTATAGGGTGCGACCGGGTCGAGTTCGCCATCGACGTGGTAGCGCAGCGCGACAGGCACGATGACGGTGCGTGTGGACAGCGCGGCGGCGAACAGGCGCGAGAAAAACGGCCGGACCTCGCGGCCGTCGGTGGTCGTGCCCTCGGGGAACAGTGTCAACAGGCCCTGCGCGGTCAGGCGTCCGGCGATCTGTTCGCTGATGGCGCCGGCCTGGCCGTCACCCCTGCGAATGAACAGGGTACCGGCGCGTGCCGCCAGCCAGCCGATCACGGGCCAGCGCCGGACCTCGTCCTTGGACAGGAAATCGGTCGGCGTCAGCGCACCGAGCACGATGATGTCGAGCCACGAGACATGGTTGCTGACCATCAGCGCGGGCGGCAGCGGGCGGCAGCCCGCCACGGTGATGCTGACGCCGAGGATGTCGGCCAGGCGGTTGTGCCACCACGATGTAATGTAGGGGTTGGTGCGCCAGATGCCTCTGACCCGGGTCAGTCCGAGCGGCGTGATCAACAGGCCGAACAGGATATGCGCGGTCAGCAGCGCGACCCGCTTGGTCACCCGGACAAATCGCTTCATCAACCCTTCATCACGCGATCGAGGAAGTGACGAGTATAAGAAGAATCGATGGCCTTGACATCGACCAGCACGAGGATGTCGGCACAGTTGAACGCCGGGTCGTAGCAGGGCTCGCCGCAGGCGCGCGCGCCGAGGCGGAAATAGGCCTTCAGCAGCGGTGGCAGCGGCGCGGCGACCGTGTCCTCCGAGCCGACGGGCAGCGGCGGCAGCGGGTTCTTCGGCGTTGCGCGACAGCCGGCGTCCGTCATCGCGTACTGGCGAACGCGGTTCATGATGGCCTGGGCGACGATGCCGCCGTCGTGCATCTCGACGCTGGCGCAGCCGAACAACATGTCGACCTCGTTGCTGCGGACGAACCCGGCCAGGCCGGACCACAGCACGGCGATGGCGGCGCCCTGGCGGTAAACCGGGTCGATGCAGGTGCGGCCGACCTCGAGCCTGCGCCCGGGCAGTGCACGGATCGGCGCGATATCGAATTCGCTTTCGGAATAGAAGCCGCCCGCCTTGGCAGCTCCGTCATCGAGCATCAGCCGGGTCGAGCCGATGACGCGTCCGCTGCCACCCTCGCGGACCAGCAGGTGCTGGCAGTACGGGTCGAACGCGTCTTCGTCGTAACCGGCTTCGGCTCCTTGAACGGTGGCGCCGAGTTCCTGCGCGAAGACCCGGTAGCGCAGCGCCTGCGATGCGCGGATGTCATCGATAGTGGTGGCGAGTTCGGCGTACAGTCGGCTCCCGGAATGCCTTGGAGCCAGGTTGGAGGCGACGTTCATGGCGACAAACCCATGTGTTCGTTGAGGATGTCGCAAGCCTAGGCCGGGTCCGTGACGCGGCTTTTTCACCGGCATGACAGAATCGTTGCGAGCACGCATGGGCGCGAGACGGCGATGCGTGCGTGCCGTCGCGCGCCTGACTGTCGCATTCGATCTAGTCAAACCAGTGACGATTTCAAGGTTAACGAACGGTACAGGTGTCGTCGCCGGGCGGCCGACACGCGCCATGCTCCGTAAGTGTGCGCTAAAATTCGGGTTTGAGTTTCGTACCCGAGGTACTTTGCCATGCCATTTTCGCCGGCCGGTGCGCCTTACCCGCTGCTCGACGAGCTGGAGTCCACCGGTGGACTGCGGGCGCTGGCCGCGGCCGAATTGCCTGAGCTGGCCGACGAGGTGCGGCGCTTCCTGGTCAATTCCGTCTCCCAGACCGGTGGCCACCTGGCCGCGGGCCTCGGTGTCGTCGAGTTGACCGTTGCGCTGCACTACGTGTTCGAGACGCCCGCGGACCGGCTGATCTGGGATGTCGGTCACCAGGCCTATCCGCACAAAATCCTGACCGGGCGCCGCGACCGCATGGCAACGCTGCGGCAGAAGGACGGGCTGTCCGGTTTTCTCAAGCGCGACGAGTCGCCCTACGACGCTTTCGGCGCCGGGCACTCGAGCACGTCGATCAGCGCCGCCCTGGGCATGGCCGTCGCGGCGAAGGCGGCGGGCGAGCAGCGCGAGCACATCGCGGTGATCGGCGACGGCGCACTGTCGGCGGGCATGGCCTTCGAGGCGCTGAACCACGCCGGGGCGCTCGACCTCGACCTGCTGGTCATCCTGAACGACAACGACATGTCGATCTCGCGCCCGGTGGGTGCGATCAGCAACTACCTGGCGCGGGTCCTGTCGAGCGGGTTCTACAACCGCGTGCGGGAAGGCGGCAAGCAGGTGCTGAGCGGCCTGCCCGGCATGAAGGACCTGGTGCACCGCTGGGAAGAGCACATGAAGGGCATGGTCATGCCCGGCACCCTGTTCGAAGAACTCGGATTCAACTACATCGGGCCGATCGACGGCCACGACCTGCCGCTGCTGGTGTCGACACTGCGCAACATGAAGCAGATGCAGGGCCCGCGCTTCCTGCACGTGGTCACGCAGAAGGGCAGGGGTTACCCGCCGGCCGAGGGCGACCCCTGTGTCTACCACGGCGTGACGCCGTTCAACCCGTCGACCGGGCAGATGAAGAAGAAGTCGGGTGGACGGAGTTTCACCCAGATCTTCTCCGACTGGATCTGTGATGCGGCGGCCGCGGACGAACGGCTCATCGCGGTGACCCCGGCGATGTGCGAGGGCTCGGGACTGGTCAGTTTCTCCGAGCGGTTTCCCCGGCGCTATTTCGATGTCGGCATCGCCGAGCAGCACGCGGTGACATTCGCGGCCGGCATGGCCTGCGAGGGTCTCAAGCCCGTCGTTGCGATCTACTCTACCTTCCTGCAGCGTGCCTACGACCAGATGCTGCACGACGTCGCCCTGCAGAACCTCGACGTGACCTTCGCCGTCGACCGCGCCGGCCAGGTCGGCGCCGACGGGGCAACCCACGCCGGCAGTTTCGACCTCAGTTACGCGCGCTGCATCCCGAACATGGCGATCCTGGCGCCGTCGGACGAAGGCGAGTGCCGTCGCCTGCTGCACACCGCCTACCTGCACGAGGGGCCGGCGCTGGTGCGTTACCCGCGTGGCGCCGGTGTCGGAACCGATGTCGACAGCGACCTGCCGACGGTACCCTGGGGCCGGGCCGTCGTCGCGCGCGAAGGTGGCGGGGTCGCGATACTCGTTTTTGGCACCCTGCTCGCGACGGCGCAATCGGTGGCCGAGCGGTTCGACGCGACCGTCGTCAACATGCGCTTCGTCAAGCCGCTGGACGAGGACTGCGTGCTGCGGATGGCGGAAACGCACGAGCTGCTCGTCACGCTGGAGGAGAACGTCGTCAGTGGCGGTGCGGGCTCGGCCGTCAACGAGTTGCTGCACCGGGCCGGGATGGCCAACCGGGTGCTGAACCTGGGCCTGCCCGACGCCTTCATCGAACAGGCGACGCAGGTCGAGCAGCAGGAGCTGGCGGGTCTGTCGGAGGAGCAGGTGGCTGCGCGGATCGACGATGCCTTGCGTGCAGCAGGGGCGGTTGAGCGGGCCGCGCCTCAGCTGAACAGCGTCAAGACACCGGTGTAACCGTACAGGCGGTGATGCGAGATCTCGCCGTTGGCGTAGAACCCGGCCAGCGGGATGTCGCCGAGCAGGTCCCGGACCAGTCGCAGTTCGTTGGACTCGTCGCCGAACAGGTTGCGGCCGCGGCCGAGGCAGGAATGGTACAGCGCGCCGCGCGGGGAACCGGGGATTCGCGCCCTCACATGTTCCACCATGCGCGCCAGGTCGTCGTGCGCGGTCTGCGCGTCGCGCCGGGCAAACTGGATCTCCATGCCGGGTTCGACCAGGTCCCCGATCGCGATCAGGCCGCGATTCGGATCGATACCGATCAGGTTGCGTACCAGGTAGTCGCCGGTATCCGAGCCGGGGATGGGCAGCGCGGCGAAGATGTACCCGCCGACGCGGTTCAGGTCGCGCGCCAGGACCTCGCCGATGGCCTCCTTGAACACGTCGAGCGCCGGTCGTTCGTCGATGGTTTCAATGACGTTGCGCTGGCAGGCGGTCACATGGTGCTTGTGGCCGATCAGGCTGCAGCCCTGGCTCAGGCCGGTGTGAATGCCGACGTTGCCATTGAACAGGACGCCCGACAGGCCCGTGCTGACGACGCGATCGGCGATCTGGATCGGTAGCGTTTCGGACGAGGCAACGCCACCGATGAGATACCCGTTGCCGAGGTCTTCGCTCAACTTGACCAGTTGTTGCGGAAGCCCGGCATTGTTGGGGTCGCCGTGGATGACGGCGACCGATGCCAGCGAACGCTGCCGCCAGGTCTGCGTGGCCGCAAGCCAGTCGTCACCGTCGCCCGGGTAGTCCGGCAGGACACGGAAATCATCGTCGGTGAAGGGCGTTACCAGCACGGAGATCGCCGCCTCGTCGTAGGTCTCGCTGCCGGTGCCGCAGAGCCCCATGCCGACGCAGCCGACCCAGTGCGGAATGCCGGTGTCGTGACGCAGGCAGTCGATGATGCGGTCGGTGTCGGCCGCGAGCGGGTCACTTATATAAAGGAATGCGAGACGACCCGGGTGGTCGGTGCCCAGTCGGTCCACGAGTTGGCGACATGCCTCGGACCAGGTCTCGGCCTGTATATGTGCGCTGGTGAATCCGCTCATCGTGAGCACGGTCGGGCGGCGATGGCCGCCCGGCCCGTGGTTCAGATACCGCGATCGTCCATCATGCGGTCGATGATCGGGCCGAAGATGACTTCCATTGCGAAGCCCATCTTGCCGCCCGGCACGACGATGCTGTTGCGGCGAGACATGAACGAGTCGTGGATCATCGCCAGCAGGTACTTGAAGTCGATATCGAACTTCTTCGGGTCGGCAAATCGAATGACGACCAGGCTCTCGTCCGGGGTCGGGATGTCGCGGGCGATGAACGGGTTAGAGGTGTCGACCAGCGAGACGCGCTGGAAGTTGATGTCGGTACGCGAGAACTGCGGCGTGATGTGGTTGATGTAGTCGGGCATGCGTCGCATGATCGTGTCGACGATGGCCTCGGGCGAGTAGCCGCGTTCGGCGTTGTCGCGATGGATCTTCTGGATCCACTCGAGGTTGACGATCGGGACCACGCCGATGCCGAGATCGACGTGCTCGGAGACGTCCATGTTGTCGGTCTTGGCCAGGCCGTGCAGTCCTTCGTAGAACAGCAGGTCGGTGCCTTCCGGGATCGGCTCCCACGGCGTGAATTCACCCGGCACCTTGTCGGTGCCGAGGCGCGTGTTGTGCTCGTCGGCCTCGCTCTGGTTGTGCAGGTAGTAGCGCTTCGCGCCGGTACCGGTTTCACCGTAGGTCTTGAACAACTCGCCGATCTTGTCGAACAGGTTGGCCTCGGGACCGAAGTGGCTCATGCCTTCCTCGGCCATCTTGATCTTCATTTCGGCGCGCTCGTAGCGGTGGAAGCTGTCGCCCTCGACCACGGCGGCGTTGATGCCTTCGCGGATGAAGATGTGCTCGAAAGCCTTCTTGACGGTGGTGGTTCCTGCGCCGGACGACCCGGTGACTGCCACGACAGGATGTTGCTTGGACATGATGCCCCCTCAGTTTCTGCTGTTGGTTATGTAATGATCCCAGGGACGGCCGAACCGCTGTCCGACGGCCTTTTTACGCGTTTCGCCCAGGCTGATTCAGCATTCCCTAATTTAATACTGCGCGCGACTATATCACAGCCCTCGCGGCGTGCCGGAGCGCGCCGCCGACGCCCGGCGGCCGTGTCGGCCGACCGGGGCACCTGGCATGTAGGCCTTCGCGGGACCGGCGCCGGGCCGGCCAAAAGCGCAATTTGCGCCCGAATTAGCCGCATATTGCGGTCAAATTGTCGTCAACCTGGCCGTTTTCGCGCTATCCTTGCAGCTCTTTTCGGTTGCTGGGGGGCGTTTTTGCTCCCGTTGGCACGGTTACGCTGGCAGGTCTTTGACCGGGTCGCCCCAGGCAACCCGGCGGAGAGGTATTTTTTTGGCTCAGGCAATGGAAGACAGTTTTCCCTTTCCCGTCGCGCGCATCGGCCTGATCGGCGGTGGTCAACTCGGCCGCATGATGGTCAAGGCGGCCAAGCGCCTCGGCTGCACCTGCGTCGTGCTCGACCCTGTGCTCGGGTCGCCCGCGGGCCAGGTCGCCGGACACCAGATCGTCGGCGACTACAGCGATCCGGCGAAGCTGCGCGAACTGGCCGAGTCCTGCGACGTCGTGACCTTCGAACTCGAGGATATCGACACCGCACCCTTGCTGGCGCTGGAGGCCGAGGGTCACCGCATCTTCCCGCGGCCGCAGTTGCTGGCGACCATCCAGGACAAGTACCTGCAGAAGGTCTTTCTGCGTGACGCCGGCATCCCGACTTCGGCGTTCATCGATATGCCTTCGCCGGACCCGGAGGCCTTTGCCGAGTTCGGCTACCCGCTGGTGCAGAAGGCCCGGCGCGGTGGCTACGACGGCCGCGGCGTGGCCGTCATGCCGACCGCCGCCGCTTACCCCCAGCACCTGCCGGTGGCAGGCTACGTCGAGCGTTTCGTTGCGGCAGACAAGGAGCTGGCCGTGCTGGTCGCGCGCAACGCCAGCGGCGACTGCCGGGTCTACCCGACGGTCGAGATGCGGTTCCACGCCGACGGCAACGTCCTCGATTACCTGTTTGCGCCGGCCAGCGTCTCGGCCGATGTCGCCGCCCGGGCCGAAGCACTTGCCGTCCGTACGGTCGAGGCGATGGAGGGAATCGGCGTGTTCGGCGTCGAGATGTTCCTCGATGCCGAGGGTGGGCTGCTGGTCAACGAGGTTGCGCCGCGCACCCACAATTCCGGCCACCATACGATCGAGGCCTGCGTCACCGACCAGTTCGAACAGCACCTGCGGGCCATCCTCGACCTGCCGCTCGGCGAGACCCGCCAGTTGTCGCCGGCGACGATGGTCAACCTGCTCGGCGAGCCGGGTTACCGGGGGCGGCCGATCATCGCCGGGCTGGCTGCGACGCTGGCGATCCCCGGCGTCTGCCTGCACATCTACGGCAAGGCGGTGACCAAGCCGGGCCGCAAGATGGGCCATGTCACGATTATCGACGATTCCGTCGAGGCCGCGTGTGAAAAGGCCTCGCGAGTCAAGCAAACCATCAGGATTCTGGGAGACAGCAAGATATGACGGATGCCCTGGTAGGCATCATCATGGGCAGCGATTCGG
>JAGRGW010000181.1 GCA_020445315.1 Gammaproteobacteria bacterium | reverse complement strand
ACTACATCCGCTCGGCCGAGACCGGTCTCGGCATCTTCGAGCTGGCGCCCTCGCTGGTCGCGCAGGACGTCGTGCAGTGGGACCCGGTACTGGATTGGCTGCGCCAGGGCTGACGGCCGGCGCGGCTGCACTGGCGATCCTGCTGGCGCTGACAGCGGCGCCCGCGAGCGCCGGCAAGGCCGACGTGCTGACCGCGACCATCGAACCGGGTTCCGACGGGCGGCGGTTCACGATTTCGGTCACCCTGCGCCACGCTGACAGCGGCTGGGACCACTACGCCAACCGTTGGGAAGTGGTCGGCCCCGACGGCCGCGTGCTGGCGACGCGCACGCTGTACCACCCCCACGTCGACGAACAGCCGTTTACCCGCAGCCTGGGCGACATCGACATCCCGATGCCGATCACCTGGGTGAAGATCCGCGGTCACGACCTCGTGCACGGGCACGGCGGCCGCGAGGTGACGCTTTCCGTGCCGCGGTAGGTCTCACAACACCCCGCTAACGTAGATTTCGTCCCCCGGGCCTGCTCCATGGCCCATCATCATGCCATTCAACGATGCGAACCCCGGACGGTTTGGCCCTGTGGATCCGCATATTGACCGGGATTAAAGAACAAGGTAAGGCCGCCGCCAACATTCGGGCACGCGAAGGAATCGTGGCAAAAATACGACAAAACGACACCGCGACAGGGCTTTGCCATGCTGAACCTGAATCTGATTACCATCAACAAGCGATTGTTACTGCTGGTCGGGCTGGTGTTCGTCGCCTTCCTCAGCCTGACGCTGTTCAGCACGCTGATCCTGCGCGACCAGATGTTCACCGAGAAGGCCGCCAAGACCCGCTCCCTGGTCGAGTCAGCGATCAGCATCGTCGAGCACTACCACGCCCGCCAGGTGTCCGGCGAACTGTCCGAGGCCGACGCCCGGCGGACAGCCCTGACCACCCTTTCCCAGCTGCGCTACGACGGGGACAACTATTTCTGGGTCAACGACATGACGCCGACCATGGTCATGCACCCGATGAAGCCACAGCTCGACGGCAAGCCACTGGCCAGCGTGCGCGATCCCAACGGCGTGACACTGTTCACGCAGATGGTCGACACCGTCCGTGCCGACGGCGCCGGCACGGTCGGGTACCACTGGCCGAAGCCGGGATCCGACGAGCCGGTGGCCAAGATATCCTACGTCAAGGGCTTTGCGCCGTGGGGTTGGGTCGTCGGCACGGGTATCTATGTCGACGATGTCGATGCCGTGATCGCCGATGTCGTCCTCGACAAGTCAATCAAGACCATCGTGATCACGCTGATCCTGGTCGGGCTCGTGCTGTGGATTCGCAACTCGATCGTCCAACCGATTCGCAGGGCCTCGGCGGCGATGGAGCGTATCGCCAAGGGCGACGGCGACCTGACCCAGAAACTGCCCGAGGACGGTCGTGATGAACTCACCGACTTGGCCCACAATTTCAACCGCTATACCGCCAAGATCGAGGACACCGTGTGCCGGGCCCGCGAGCTGGCCGGCCAGCTCGCCGCGGCGGCCGAACAGGCCTCGCTGTCGGTACGCGACAATAGCGGCACGATCGACACGCAGAAGGCCGAGGTGCAGCAGGTCGCCACGGCGATGACCGAGATGAGTGCCACGGTGCAGGAGATCGCCGCCAGCGCCGAGGGCGCGGCCACGGCCGCGCGCGATGCCGACACGGCAGCCCGGGGCGGCCAGTCCCGCGTCGACGACGTCAAGGTCGCGATCACGACGCTGGTCGACGGTGTCAGGTCGACAGCCGAGGCGGTGTCACAGCTCAACGCCCACAGCGAGTCCATCGGCGGCGTGCTCGACGTGATCCGCGGCGTGGCGGAACAGACCAACCTACTCGCTCTGAACGCCGCGATCGAGGCGGCGCGCGCCGGTGAACAGGGCCGCGGGTTTGCCGTTGTCGCCGACGAGGTGCGCACCCTGGCCAGCCGCACCCAGCAGTCAACCAGCGAGATCCAGTCGATGATCGAGCACCTTCAGGACGGTAGCGGCGCGGCCGTCGCGGCCATCGAACGCAGCTGCCAGGCCGGTGGCCAGACCGTGGAAAAGGCCCAACAGGCGCATGCGGCGCTCGGCGACATCGTCAACTCGGTCGGCACGATTCTCGACCAGAACGCCCAGGTGGCCAGCGCGGCCGAGGAGCAGGCCGTCGCTGCGCAGGAGATCGATCGCAGCATCGTGGCCATCTCCGACATGGCGACCCATTCGGCCGAGGCGGCGCGAGAGGAATCGGCGGCGACTGCCGACGTGGCGCGACTCAGCGAAGAGCTACGTGCATTGATGGCCGTGTTCAAGACCCATACCGGGTCCTGAAACACGGCAACAGGCCGGTCAACCCTCAATAAGGCATTGCCTTACGCTGCCCCAGCGACAGGTAGTAAGCGGCCAGGCTCTCGATATCGGCATCGCCGAGGCCCTTGGCGGCCTCGCGCATGACACCGTCGGCATCGTTCTGCCGTTCGCCGTCACGAAACGCCTCCATGACCATCTTGAAATAAGGTATCGGCATGCCGGCCAGGGCTGGGGCATCGTACTTGTCATGCTTGCCGCGACCGTCTTCGCCGTGGCAACCGGCACAGCCTTTCTCTCCGGCGGCCGTCACCTGCGCCGGCGCCGGCAGCACGCTGACTCCGGCCTGGGCGGGCAGCGACTTGGAAGCGAACAGCGCCGACAGGTCGGCCATCTCCTGCGCGGACAGCTTGCTCGCGGTCTTGTTCATGCGCCCGCCGTCGCGCCTGTCGGCGGCGTAGTCCTGCAGCTGCTTATAGAGATAACTCGCGCGTTGTCCCGCCAGGTGCGGTATCTCGGGATCGTCGGTGACACCCTCTTCGAGGTGGCACTTGGCGCACTTCTTGATCTGCTTGGCGCTCACGCGCTGCGGGTCGGCCGCGGCCAGCGTCGCGTCGGCGGCCAATGCCGCGCCGGGCGGCAGCGCAAGCCATGCCAGCATCGCGGCGGTCACCATCAGCGCCAGCGGGCGCGTCCCGGTCGAAACGGAGGTCGAATCCGGGGTCGGGGTTGTGCTGCGCAACATTCCTAAATCTCCTCGAGGTTCTCTGTTAGCGGCTGTGGCTCGACGTCCCGCCGCGGGTCTTGAGCACGGTTGTCGCGACCGGAGCTGACCGGGCGTGGGCGACGGAGGCCGGTGGGCCTACACGGCCCCGGACATACTCCGCTGCAGACATCACCGGGACCGACAACGTGATCCTGGTGCGAACCGTTGTCAATCGCCCGCGAAGCGCTACAGCCCACTGCCGCAAACCTGGTCGTGGGGCGCTATCTCCTGCAACCCGGATCTGTTACGGTCGGCGGCCACTCCACCAACAATACAGGGAATGAGTCATGCCAAGAAGCCTCCGATCTGCTGTTGTCCTTCTGGTCCTGGTCGTCGCGACCTGGTTGCCGCTGGCACACGCCGGGACGGGTTCGACGCTGGACAAGGTCATCGAACGCGGCCGCCTGGTCCTCGGCACTTCGGGCAACATGCCGTCGATGAGTTTCTTCGATGCCAACGGCAAGGTCACCGGTTTCGACATCGACCTGGCTCGGCTGATGGCCAACGTCATGGACGTCAAGCTCGAGATCCGGGTCATGCCTTTCGATCAGTTGCTCGGTGCGCTCGAGCAGGGCGACGTTGACGTGGTCATTTCGAACATGACGATCACGCCCCGGCGCAACCTGCGCGTCGCCTTCGTCGGACCGTACCTGACGTCGGGCAAATGTATCGTGACCAAGGACGCCGCCCTGGCCGAGGGCGATAACGGCGGCGACCTGAACAACGAACAGACCCGCCTGGCGGTCCTGGCCGGATCGACCAGCGAGGACTTCGCTCGCGAATTGCTGCCGAATGCCAGCCTGGTCCAGGTGCAGGACTACGTCGAAGCCGCGAAGCTGGTCAGCGAGGACCAGGCCAGCGGCATGCTGACCGACTACCCGATCTGCATGGCCACGCTGAAGGCCAACCAGGATGCCGGTTTCGTGTCGGTCTTTTCGCTGCTGACCTACGAGCCCATCGGCATCGCCCTGCCGGCGAACGACGCCCAGTTCATCAACTTCACCGAGAACATGCTCGAACGTCTGGACAAGACCAACGCCTTCGAGGAGCTGAGCAAGCGCTGGTTCGGCCAGATCCGCTTGAAGAAGGACTGAGCGGCGCCTCGCACCCATCGCCTGCTGCGGCAGCCATGGGCTCGAGTTGACCGGGTGCAACAACTGCAGTGGAAGCGGACTTGCTCGACGCCGTTTCAACGGTGACTTGATGCCCTCGCGATGAAAATCGGCGAGATCCGCGGGTTAATCGACGGATTCGGTTCGCATCACATCGACACAGGCCTGCAAGCCACTGGCGAGATCGGGGTATGTGAGCGCCAAACCGAAGGTGTCGAGCATCTTGCGATTGTCGAGCCGGCGCGACTCCGCCAGGTACGACAGCATGCCCGGCGACAAGCGGTCGCCGGCATCGGCCAGCGTGATCTCGGGTGCCCGTGGCAGATCGAAAGCGTCAGCGATGCGGTCGAAATAGTCACGCATGTTGCCGGGACTGCCGTCGCTGACGTTGTACACCTCGCCATCGATACCGCGCGCCATCGCCGCCTCGGCAACCCGCACCAGGTCGTCGATGTGGATCCGGTTGGTCCAGGGCGCATCGACCTCGGCGATCATCGGCACGCGGTCGCGCAGGCGCTGCAGCGGCAGCTTGTCTGGACCGTAGATGCCGGCGACGCGCAGGATCACCACTTCGCCGGCGTGCGTGTCACGCCAGCGCAGCAGGCGCTGCTCGGCGTCGAAGCGCCGCCGGGCGCGGTCGACCTGCGGATTCGGCGGCCGGGTCTCGTCGACCCGCTCGCCACGGCAGTCACCGTAGACGCCCGTCGTGCTGACGTAGACGATCCGGCGCGGACGGGTATCGAGGGCGTCGAGTAAACGGCCCATGCGCGGATCGTCCACCCCCTGCGCCGGCGGAGGCGCGAAGTAGAACACCTGGGCCTGTCGCTGCGACTTGTCGTCGAGGACGATGTCCGAGTCCAGGTCCTGCGCCCGCGCGTCGAGCCCGCGCCCGTCCAGTCGCTGCGCGCTCGCGGCCGACCGCACCAGGCACACGACTTCCTCTTTGCGCGCCTGCGCGCGCCCGGCGATACGGCCGCCCAGGTCCCCACAACCGGCGATAAGCATGGCTACCTCAGGTTTTACTGATGGTCGAAATCAAGCAGAATCGCGGATCCACGCGTTTCGAGTACCGGATTGTCATGAGTTTTACCGTCACCATCAACAACAGCGGGCACCAGTTCGAGGCCGCGGACAACGAGACGATCCTCGATGCCGCATTGCGCCAGAACATCGGCCTGCCCTACGGCTGCCGCAACGGGCGCTGCGGCTCCTGCGCCGCCGACCTGTTGTCCGGTGACGTCGTCTACCACGGCGAGGCGCCGGCGCTGGCCGAACTGGGCGACGGCAAGTGCCTGCCCTGCCAGGGCTTCGCCGCCAGTGACCTGACCCTGGGGGTGCGCGAGGCCGAGGACACCGCCGACCTCGAGGTCAAGCTGCTGCCGGTCCGGGTGCACGCCGTCGACCACCTTTCGCACGACGTCGTGCGCCTGCTGCTGAAACTGCCGCAGAACCAGCGCCTGCAGTTCCGCGCCGGCCAGTACCTGGATTTCCTGCTCGCCGACGGCCGTCGGCGCGCGTTCTCGATCGCCAACGCACCGCACGACGACGAGTTCATCGAATTGCACATCCGGCACGTCGACGGCGGTGAGTTCACCGACTGGGTGTTCAGCCAGATGAAAGAGCGCGCGATCCTGCGTATCCAGGCGCCGCTCGGCAGCTTCACGCTCGACGAGGACAGCACGCTGCCGATGATCTTCATGGGCGGAGGCACCGGCCTTGCGCCGCTCAAAGGCCAGATCGAGCACGCCTTCCACGTCGGTGTCGATCGTCCGATGTACCTGTACTGGGGCGTGCGCGGGCAGCGCGACCTGTACCTGCCGGACCTGCCCCGGCAGTGGGCGGAGCAGCACGCCAACTTTCACTTCGTTCCGGTGCTGTCCGAACCCGACGACGACTGGGACGGCCGCCGCGGCTGGGTACACGACGCGGTCACCGAGGACTTCGGTGACCTGGCCGGCTACGACCTGTACATGGCCGGGCCGCCGCCGATGGTCAAGGCCGGGCGCGACGCGTTTCGCGCCGCCGGCATGCCCGACGGACAGATGCATTACGACTCGTTCGAGTACGCCGACGACACCCGCGAGAAGGCCGGCGACTGAGCCGACCGTACAACCCGGTCGGCGACGGCTCAGCCCGGCTCGGGGTCGGGATTGAGCGCGCCGTGCGGCGGTGGCTGGTCGGCGGGCTGCTCGTCGAGCATCGGTCGGTTGGCCTTGGTCTTGCCGATATCCCGCGGCAGCGGTATCGGTTCGGGGCCCCCGGCACCCGATAAAGCGCGCCGGTAGACCTCGATCGCCTTGTCGGGCTCGTGCAGCCGTTCGAGCAGTTGCCCCAGTTCGCGGTAGGCCAGGGGCGGCCCGTTTCGACCGATGCAGGCCTCGAGATAACCTCGCGCCTTGCCCCAGAGCTGGGCGCGCAGGCTCAGGCGGCCAAGCGTCAGCAACAGCACCGGGTCGTCCGGGTGTTCGTCGAGAAACCGCTCCATGTTGGACAGCAGGCGCCCGGGTTCGCCCGTCTCGAGCAGGCCGTAGATCTCTACGAGGCCCGGGTCCCACGCCTTGGCAAGTGCATTTTGCAGCAGTTTCTCGGCTGCCTCGTCCTGACCGGCCTCCTGCAGGTAGCCGGCGTAGTCGCCGAGCAGCTGCGGTTGCTCGCGCAGGTTGCGCGGCACATCGGCCCACGCCAGTTTCAGGCGCCCGGCATCGTTGGCCAGGAACGCATGCTCGAGCAGGGCGCGATGGGTGCGGATTTCGAGATGCAGCAGGTCGTCCTCGTCTTCGACCGCGCGCCGCCGCAGCTCCGGTATCAGTTCGCGCAGGTGCTCCCAGTCGCCGAGTTGCTCGTACAGGCGGCGCAGCAGTCGCAGCACGTAGTTGTGCCGCGGCGCGACGTTGCGCAGGTGGCTGAGGGTGGCCAGTGCCTGCTCCAACTGGTGATCAGCCAGCTGCAGTTCGGCCTGGGTCAGGCTGACCGCGACATCGGCCGACGGCATGCACTCGTGGGCCAGGCGGATGTAGCTGTCGCGGCGCTCGTGGGCCCCCTGCAGCTGCGCCGCGCGGGCGGCCGCCAGGTAGTTCAACAGCGGCGTCTCCGAGCGGTCGGCAAATCGGACCAGGCGCTTCTCGGCGCTGCGCCAGTGACCCTCGGACATCTCCAGCAGGCCGCGGGTCATGGCCTGTTGCGCCAGCAGCGAGCCGCGACGCTGCTTCCATTCGGCCACGTCGCGTGGCATGTGCAACGTGCGGATCGCCAGCCGGATGCCGAAATACAGCGTGGCAAACAACGCCACCAGCAGCATCAGCAACAGCGCCAGGCTCATTTCGACGGTGTAGTTGCCGAACGCCAGCAGCACGTAACCGGTGTCGCGGCTGAGCACGATTCCGAGGGCGGCCCCGACCACGATGAACAGCCAGACCAACAACAACGCTTTCATGGTGATGCGGCCGGTTCCGGCGCCATGCCGACCATCAGTTGCCGGCGCGCACGCAGCGCGCGCAGCGACTTGCTGATGTCCGGCAGCGGCGGACGCACGTCGATGGTCCGAAGTTCGTCGAGCGCCGACAACAGCGTCGCGGCGCCGCCTTCGCCGAGGTCGAAGTAGTTCCTGACCCACTCGGCCGCACTGGCGAGGTTCTCACTGAACAGGGCCTGGTCGGCCCGCGCGAGACCCAGGCGGGCGGCTGCAAGGTGCAGTTTCAGGTTTTCGTAGAGAAAGAACTCGTGCTCAGGCGCCAGCATCGCCTGCACCGGCTGATCGCGTTCACGGATACGCACCGTGTCCTTGAAACCCGCCCACAGGTCGGAGAACAGCGTGTCCCAGCTGCGCTCACCCGGTTTGTCCGTCCGCTCGGCCGGCAGCTCGGGCCCGACACCGACGGTGACCCTGGCCGGCTTCAATGTCGAGACCTGTTCGCCAAGCGCGGCCAGGCGCGCCGACAGGCCACTGAAATCGGCACCCTGGAATGCGTTCAACGCGGCAATCTCGCGCGCGATCTGCTCGCGCACCCCGGCCCAGCCCGGATCGAGGGTGTCGCGCAGGCGCTGGTCGGCCAATTGCAGCGCCGCGCGCGCCGTACCGATGTCCCGCTCCAGTTCCAGGCGGTGGGCCGCGACCTGCATCAGGTACTCGGTCTCGGCAATCATCCACTGGTTGCCGGAACGCCCGACACGCTGGTGCACGTCGACCACCGCGGCGCGCAACTCGCCTTCGCGCTCCTGCATGCGCACGCGCTCGTCGGCCAGGACCTGCGCCTGGCGCTCGAACGCAACACGTGCCTCGTCGGCCGCGAGCTGCTGACGCGCAAGGACTTCGCGCTGCATGGCAAGCTGGTTGCGCTGCTCGTCCACACCTGCCGCTGCGCGTTCCACCGCCTGCCACATCTCGCCATGGCGGCTCTCGACGCCTTCGACCTGTTGCCGTGCCGCCGCCAGTTGCCCGGCCAGGCTACGGACCTCGTTGAAACCGAGGTAGGCCCCGACGGCTGTCACCAGCAGAGCGGCAACGGCGACGGTCATGGCCAACACGCCCCCGGCCGGGCGCCGTGCATCCGGGGCATCGCTCACGGTCTGCCCGGCATGTGCTCTACCCGTACCTTCCTGCTCCGGTGTCACGTCGATCACGACGCCCGGCTTGGGATCATCATCTGTCATCGAATTCAAACCCGGCCTACCCTCGAGCCAATGCTGCTGTTGTCTACGGGAAAGCGCTTCGCATCACCGCCCCGGACGACGCAGCGCCGCCGCACCGGGAGACGGAGGGCGAACCGCTGCACAGGCGTAAAGACTAGCAAAGGCCGCTGCCCTGTCCTACTCACAGTTATGCAGCCCTACGCGTGCCGGCGGGTTCAGCGACGCGTACCGGGTTCAGCTTCGAGGCGACACAGCGCCGCCAGCATGTCGGCGTCGCGCGCCGAATCGGCCACCAGGACCCGGCTGCAGCCGAGCTCGGCCGCGTGCGCCGCCATCCGCGCGCTGACGACGACCAGCGGGGTGTTGCGCACCCTGTCGGCACCGTCGTCACCGAGCAGGGTGAACAGATTGTCGAGAATGGCGTTGCTGGTCGCGGTCACGACGTCGACCAGCCTGTCCCAGCCGTTGACCAGGTTGCCAACGGCGGCGCGTCGGTCCGGCAGCTGGCGACGGTAGACCTCGACCCGGTGCAGGTCGGCGCCGCGCGCAGCGAGCGTTTCCTGCAACAGCTCGCGCCCGTCGTTGCCGCACAGCAGAAACACGCGGCGTCCGCCCAGCTGCGCATCCTGCAGCGCAGGCATCTGCATCAGGCCCTCGCTGTCCATGCGCGCCGGCACGATGGTGGGATCCAACCCGTGATCGTCGAGCGCCTTTGCCGTGGCCGTGCCAACGGCGGCAATCGCGAGGTCCAGCGGCAGCCGGTCGGGCAACAGCGGAAACGCGTACTGCACGGCGTTGGCGCTGACGAAGACCAGCAGGTCACCGTCGCGTATGCCGGCCAGCACCGTGCGCGCAGCCTGCTTGTCGGCCGGGCCACGGATCTCCAGCGTCGGGAATCGCACCGGGCGCCCGTGCGCGGACGCGATCAGCTCGCACAGGCCGTCGGCCTGGTGCGCCGGCCGCGTGACCAGCACGCTGAGGCCGCCAAGGTGGCAGGGAGTGGTTGCCAAGTGCGGCCGCTCAGGACGCGTCGTACAGGTCACGCAGGATCTGCGCGGCACCATGATCCAGCAGCTCCTCGGCCACGGCCTTGCCGAGCGCCTCGGCCTCGTTGGCCGGCCCGCGGATCTCGGCACGCACGACCTCGCTGCCATCGACGGTGCCGACCAGCCCACGCAGCCACAACTGGCCATCGTGCAACTCCGCATGCCCGCCGATGGGGACCTGGCAGCCACCTTCTAGGCGTGCGTTCAGCGCGCGCTCGGCGCTGACGCAACTGGCCGTGTCGGCATGGTGCAGCGGCGCCAGCAGCGCGTTGACACGCTCGTCATCGGCACGGCACTCGATCCCGATCGCGCCCTGCCCGATCGCCGGCAGGCTGTCGGTGGTCGGTATGAACTCGCGTATGCGCTCGGCGAAACCCAGGCGCAAAAGCCCGGCGGCGGCCAGGATCACGGCATCGTACTCGCCCTCGTCGAGCTTGCGCAGACGCGTGTTGACGTTGCCTCGCAGCGGGATGATCTCGAGGTCGGGCCGGCGATCGGCGAGTTGGCATTGGCGCCGCAGGCTCGAGGTTCCCACGCGGCTCCCCTCGGGCAGCACGCTGAAACCGGCGTGGTGGTTCGACACGAACGCGTCACGCGGGTCCTCGCGCTGCATGATGACGGCGAGGTGCAGACCGTCAGGCAGTTCGACCGGCACGTCTTTCATCGAATGCACGGCAATGTCGGCATCGCCACTCAACATGCGCTGCTCGAGCTCTTTCACGAACAGCCCCTTGCCACCGATCTTGGCCAGCGGCGTGTCGAGGATCTTGTCACCCTGGGTGCTCATGCCATGGATCTCGACGACCAGGCCGGGGTGGGCGTCTTTCAATGCCCTGGCAACGTGTTCGGCCTGCCACATGGCAAGCGGGGATTTGCGGGTGGCGATACGGATGGTCTGTTCGGGCATGGTTCAGTCGATCGCGACAGGATGGAGTGGCAATGCTACTGCCTGTTCTGGAATATGACAAAGCACGGCACGCCAACGTTAGAATGGCGCAAAAAAACCATGCCGAGGAACAACAACATGAACACCACCCCACCCATCACATCCGGCCAGGCAAGACGATGACCGGCGGCGACGTATTCGTCAGCGACCTCTCGGATTTCGAGACCGCGGTCGTGGAGGCATCGCGCGAAATGCCGGTGCTGGTCGATTTCTGGGCCGACTGGTGCGCGCCGTGTCACGCGATCGCGCCGCACCTGGACCGAGTCATGGAACACCAGCGCGGGAGGCTGCGGCTGGCCAAGGTCGAGGTCGACGAGGGCGAGAACATGAAGCTGGCCGGGCGTTATCGCCTGCGCGGCTTCCCCACGCTGATGCTGTTCGTCGATGGCGAGGAAGCGGGTCGCTTCAGCGGGGCACGCTCGACCCAGTGGATCGAACACTGGCTGGACCAGCACCTCGACAACCCTCGCGGTTAGCCGGGACTGGTCCGGTCGAGGAGTTAAAGGTTTTCCGGAATCAGCCGCTGGAGGTTACAGCTGTAGTCCTGGCAACGTCGAAGGCGCTGTCCAGGTCGATCTTCCTCCGGCGCTGAACAAGCGCTTTGCAGGCCAACCCGGGGCCGGGTTGGCCGTTTTTTTCGCGCCGTGCAACGCAGCGGACCCGACAGGGGAATCCCCGCCGGGTCCGCTGATACGGCGACCGTCGCGTCAGGAAAGCGACGGATCGAGCTCAGCGCTGCCGATGTTCAACTGGTACTGGAAGGCCGCGCGACCGCCACTCGGGGCACTGATGCCACCGTGGCCGAGCGAGAACAGGTCTTCCGAACCGACTGCCGACTGGTACGCGAAATCGCCTGCCGGAAGGCCGGGACGCGCGTCCCCGGTGGCCAGCGTCGAGTACAGTTCGGACGAACCGACCTGCCGTTCGTAGGCGAAAGACTGGGCCTGGGCGACGCCGGTGGTAGCGGCAAGGATGGCTGCTGCGATAAGAGTCTTCATCTTCGTGTCTCCTGGAACATTTTTGTCTGGTTCGAAGCGCGTTGTGCGTTCTTGCCCAAGGAGACCCGTAAAGGCCGGGATTTTTTTCGGCCCTGGCCGAAGGCCGCGACGCCGGCCTGTGACCGGTGCCGAATAAAATTGCCCCGGCCGTCTGGCCGGGGCAGGTGCGAGAGCCGCCGCAAGGGGCGCGGGTTGAAGCGGCAGGCGATGCAATCACCGCGCTGCCGGCATCAAAACGGGCGAGGCAAGCTGTTAGAACGGGAGCCAGAAATGATCCCGTCATGCCAAAAGCGTCAAACCGTTCGGGCCGATGGCGCAGACTCCCTCGTCTCCACATCGTCTTCCGGATCAGTTCGGGCGTTCTCAGGCTGCCCGCCGGCTGTTGGCAAAGCAAGTTATTTACCAGCGAGCGCAAACGACTGATTAGAAAGTATATCCCTGCCTGCCAACTGGCCGGGTGTAAAGTAACCCGACACACGGGCAAGACAGTGCGCCCCCCTGGTGGGAACGCCAGGGCCGACTATTTCCGGCCGAGCATACCTTCGCGCTCGATGAAGCCAACGATTTCGTCGAGCCCCTGGCCGGTCTTGAGATTGCTGAACACCCACGGCCGGCCGGGGCGCATGCGCGCGGTGTCGGCGGCCATGACGTCGAGCGAGGCGCCGACGTACGGCGCCAGGTCGATCTTGTTGATGACCAGCAGGTCGGAACGCGTGATCCCAGGCCCCCCCTTGCGCGGGATCTTCTCGCCCTCGGCGACGTCGATGACGTAGATCGTCAGGTCGGCCAGTTCCGGGCTGAACGTGGCCGACAGGTTATCGCCGCCACTTTCGATGAACACGACCTGCAGGTCGGCAAAGCGCCGCTGCAGGTCCTCGACCGCCGCCAGGTTCATCGATGCGTCCTCGCGGATCGCCG
>JAGRGW010000180.1 GCA_020445315.1 Gammaproteobacteria bacterium | reverse complement strand
CGACCAGGAGGAGGCCATGACGATGTCGACCCGGATGGCGGTCATGAACGAGGGCCGAATCCGCCAGGTCGGTACGCCGTCGGAGCTGTACGAGTTTCCGCACAACCGCTACGTCGCGGGTTTCATCGGTGCCGTCAACCAGTTCGAGGGGCGCGCGCTGGAGCAGGACGGTGACATGCTGACGGTTCATTCCGAGACCGCGGGTGGGGAACTGCAGGTGCGCCAGGACCAGGCAGTCACGCCCGGTACGCCGCTGGTCATCGCCGTGCGGCCGGAGAAGGTCCGCATCGGTCTGCCGGGCGAGATCGACGGCACCAACCGACTGTGCGGCAAGGTGGAGGAGATCGCCTACCTCGGTGACGTATCGATATACCACGTACGTATCCCCGGTGGTGTGTTGGTCGAGGCCCAACTGACCAACCATGCGCGGCGTGCGGCCGCGCCGCTGACCTGGGGCGACGAGGCCTGCCTGACCTGGGATGCCGACGATGCGGTCGCACTCCTCGAGTAAAGCGCGCACGCGCTGGCTCTCCAGGATGCGCCGGACGGCAAGCCCCGGGCGCGGACTGGTGATCGCGGCCCCGTTGTTGTGGCTGGTCGTTTTCTTCGGCCTGCCGTTCCTGATCATCGCGCGGATCAGCCTGTCCGAGACCGTTATCGGGTTGCCGCCATACTCGCAGCTGCTGCAGTGGATCGAGGGCGGGATGCTGCAGGTGAAGCTCAACTTCGGGAACTTCGTGTTGTTGATGGAAGATTCCCTGTATTTCGACGCGCTCGTCAACTCGGTACGCATCGCCGCCATATCCACGTTGCTCTGCCTGCTGATCGGCTACCCGATGGCGCTGGCCATCACCCGTGCGCGCGAGAGCCTGCGGATACCGCTGCTGATGCTGGTTATCCTGCCGTTCTGGACGAGCTTTCTGATCCGGGTGTATGCCTGGATCGGGATGCTCAAGGGCAACGGCCTGTTGAACAATTTCCTGCTCTGGCTGGGCGTCATCGACCAGCCGCTACAACTGTTGCATACCGACTTCGCCGTGTTCGTCGGCATCGTCTATACCTACCTGCCGTTCATGGTCCTGCCGCTCTATGCCACGTTGTCACGCATGGACCACAGCCTGATCGAGGCAGCACAGGACCTTGGCTGTCGGCCGGTCTGCGCGTTCTGGCGCGTCACCGTGCCGCTGTCGATGCCGGGAATCGTGGCCGGTTCGCTGCTTGTTCTCGTTCCAGCGGTCGGTGAGTTCGTGATACCGGACCTGCTTGGCGGCCCCGACAGCCTGATGATCGGCAAGGTACTGTGGACCGAGTTCTTCAACAACCGCGACTGGCCGGTCGCCGCGTCCGTGGCGATCGCCATGCTGGCACTGCTGGTCGTACCGATCCTGCTGTTCGAGCGTTACCGCGCGCGCGGTGGAGAGACGGTGTGACGGTACGTCGCCCGACACTGGTCTTCAGCCTGCTGGCGTTTGGCTACGCGTTCCTCTACGCGCCGATCGTGTCGCTGGTCGTTTACTCGTTCAACGAGTCGCGGCTGGTCACCGTCTGGGCCGGTTTTTCGACCAAGTGGTATGTCAGCCTGCTGGAGAACGAGCAGCTGCTTGGCGCGGCCTGGGTGAGCCTGCGTATCGCGGTGATGAACGCGACACTCGCGGTGATCCTCGGGACGCTGATTGGCGTCGCACTGGTCCGGTTCGGACACTTCCGTGGACGCTCTATGCTGGCGCTGATGGCCGGTGCGCCGCTGGTCATGCCGGACGTGATCCTCGGCCTGTCGTCGCTGCTGCTGTTCGTTTCGATGGAGCAGCTGTTGGGTTGGCCGGACGGGCGCGGCATGACGACGATCACGATTGCGCACGTCACCTTCTCCATGGCTTATGTCGCGGTCATCGTGCAGTCGCGGCTGGGGCGTCTGGACCCGTCGCTCGAGGAAGCGGCGATGGATCTGGGCGCGCGGCCGTGGAAGGTATTCTTCGCGATCACCCTGCCGCTTATCGCACCGGCGATCGCTGCAGGCTGGCTGCTCGCCTTTACGCTGTCGCTCGACGATCTCGTGATCGCGAGTTTTACGTCGGGTCCCGGTGCCTCGACACTGCCGATGGTGGTCTACTCGAGCGTCAGGTTGGGCGTCAGTCCCGAGATCAACGCATTGGCGACGGTGCTCGTCGTGTTCGTTTCCACCGGGATCATCATTGCCGGTATATCGATGCAGCGCCGTGCACGGCGCGACGCCGCAGCACGCTAGCTTCTTGCAGTCTCATCACTGCGTCAGGGGGAACAGCAACGGGATCAACAGCACCGTGGTTGCCAGTGCCAGCACCTGCAACGGTATCCCGACCTTGACGAAATCGACGAAGCGGTACTGGCCCGGCGCCAGGACGAGGATATTGACCGGTGAGGCGACCGGGGTGGCGAAAGCGGTCGAAGCGGCGATTGCCACCGTCATCATGAATGCCTGTGGCGGGTAGTCGAGATCGAGCGCCAGGCTCAAGGCGATGGGTGCGATCAGCACCGTGGTGGCGGTGTTGGAGATGAACTGGCTCAGCACCGAGGTCAACAGGAAAAGGCCGACCAGCACGACCTGGAATCCATGCCCCGCGAAAAGGCCGGTCAGCTCGTTGACGATCAGGTTGGCGCCGCCCGTTTTGGCCAGGGCATCGGCCAGCGGCAGCATGCCTGCGATCAGCACGAGACTCTGCCAGTTCATCGAGCGGTAGGCTTCGTTCATCTCGACACAGCGCGTGACGACCATCATGAAGGCGGCGACCATCACCGCGACCAGGTTCGATGTCGCCTGGGTGGCCATGGCAAGTAGCATGAGCAATGTGATGACGATTGCCCAAGGCGCCTGGTTGGCATGCCAGGTGCGGTTCGACGCTTCTGTCGGCATCTCCAGCAGGACCATGTCGGGACGTGGTCCGGCCAATTGTTCCAGTTCAGTCCAGGCTCCGGCGATCAACAGCAGGTCGCCGGACTGAAGCCGCGTGTCCTCGTAGTCGAGATCCAGCGGCTGATCCGCTCGGCGCATCGCCAGCACGTTGATCCGCTGGCGCGCCCGAAAATCAGCCTGTGCGAGGGACTTGCCGATCAGCGGTGAGCCGGGAACGACGAGCGTTTCCGCAACGCCGAAGCTCTCACTGAATCGTCGTTGCAGGCCATGCGGAAAACCCAGGTCCGTCAGTTGCAGCGCTGTGACCTGCGCATCGATGACCTCGGGCCTGGCAACAACGATCACGATGTCATTTGCCTGGAGGCGTGTGTTGGCGAGCACCGGGTTGAGGCTGCTCAGCCATCGGCCGCGTTGCAGGGCGATCACCGTCAGTCCATGTTTGCGTCGCAGCGCCGCCTCGCTGACGGTCTTCCCCAGCAGGGGCGAACCCGGCTGGATATGCAGCCGGCGCAGCTGATCGGCGATGCCGAACTGTTCGGCCATGTCGTGCAGGCTGCGACGTCGTCCCTCGGCCACTGTCGAGGTACCCCTTGGCAGTAGACGTTTACCGATGGTCAGCATGAACGCCATTGCCAGCAGCAGGATGCAGCCGCCGATCCAGGTGAAATCGAAAAACGCGAAGCCTTCGAACCCGGCATCGATCAGGGCGCGATTGACCACCAGGTTGGGCGGGGTGCCGATAAGGGTCAGCATGCCGCCGATCAATGCGGCCGTCGCCAGCGGCATCAGCAGCCGCGCCGGCGCGAGTCCGGCCTCGCGTGCCAGCGTGAGCACCACGGGAACGAACAGCGCGACAACGCCGGTCGAGCTCATCACCGCGGAAAGCGCCGCAACCACCGGCATCAACAGCAGCAACAGGCGCTGCTCGCTACGCTTGCCGATGCCGGCAATTCGAACACCTATAGCGGCCGCAACACCGGTGCGCGCGAGCCCTTCACTGACGACAAAGAGGCCGGCGATCAGTAGCACGACCGGGTTGCCGAAACCGGATACAGCTTCCGCCGGTGTCAGGATGCCGGATGCAGCGAGTGCGATGATGACCAGGGCCGCGGTAAGGTCGAGACGTGTGCGGCCACTGAAGAACAGGAGTATGGCCGTTGTCACCAATCCATACACGAACCAAACCTGCCAGGACATTACCAGCTCTCCAGGCAATTTCGGTCGAGTATAGCGATATCCGGGTTCAGGGCGGGGAAAATCGCTGCCGCAGTGTCTCGACAGCAGATCGGTCCAGGATTGGGCTGGAGTGATCGCCGAGTTGGTGGGATCTTCGTGGGCGCGCAGATCGTTTGCCCGTTCCAAACCACCCGGCCGGATTCGAGAGAACCTCACGGTACACGCCATTTTGAGCCATAATTTGGCGAATACCCCAGGAAATTTGGCTGAATCAGCGATTCAACGGGGACGGAATCGGGTTCTTGGGTTTCAGGCCGGTGGTTTGCCGGTCGGTTGGCGGCTTGACGTTGTGGCATAGAACCTGGACTACGAGCACCATGCATTCCAGCGGATCAGGTTATGCGGAGACCGATCCAGGCACTGAAGGAAAGGGACTATCGCATTCGGCACCTGGCGCTCGCATGGCTGTTGATTCACGCCCTTGCCGTCGCGCAGGCAGCTGCGGCTCCCCAGTTCACCGAAGAACAAGTTGCCTGGCTGGGGCAACACGAAACCCTGCGCGTCGGAGTCATGGATTCGTGGCCGCCGATCAGCTTCGTCGATGAGACGGACCAGTACAATGGCATTTCTGCCGGCTATCTTGCCGCCCTGAACGCACGCCTGGACGGACGACTGCGTCCGGTGCCGGGGGATTGGCCGACGTTGCAGATCGCGCTCGCCAACGGCGAGATCGACGCCATCATGGACTTTACGCCGAACCCTGAACGTCGCAACCGCTTCGCGTTCACGCAGCAGTACGTCGACATTCCGCACGTTATCGTCGCCCCGCGCAACACGCCCTTCCTGCGCAGCGAGGCCGATTTGACAGGCAAGACCATCGCGTTGGAGCGGGGCTTCGGCAACGTGGCCTATTTCCGCGCGCACTACCCGGGCGTGACGATCCAGCTGCACGCGGATACCAGTCGTGCCTTGGGTGCGGTCGCTGCAGGTGAAGCCGATGCCTACGTTGGCAACCGTACGGTAGCGATCTGGTTGATGAACAAGGAGGTCATGGGCAACCTGAGAGTACACGGCCGGTTGGCCAAGGAGGGCTCGCGTCTCGCTATCGGCGTACAGCGGGAAAACCGCGTGCTGGCCGATGTCCTCGACGCCGCGCTCGGTGATATCGGACGAATTGAACGCCAGGCCATCCAGGCGGCATGGGTGCGGGACTGGGCCGGCGAAGGAAAGATGTCTTTCAGTCCCGAGGACGTCGATTGGCTCGACCGCCATTCACGCATTCGCGTGGGTTTCGACCCGGCCTATCCACCGTACAGTTTCCGTGACGATGTCGAGGGCGGGATTTCCGGAATCGCGGTCGATGTGACACGGAAACTGGCGCAGGACCTGGGTGTCGAACTCGAGCTCGTACCGTTCGATAGCTGGGCCGACCTGCTCGACGCTGGCAAGTCCGGCGACATCGACGTGATTCCGACCATGGTAGAACGCCCGGAGCGACGCACCTGGTTTTCCTTCACCAGGCCCTACCTGGTTCTGTCGCAATACATCATCGCGCGCGATGAGGATGCCACCAGGTACAAGAGTAAGGCTGATTTGAAAGGTGGAAAGATCGCACTGATCAAGGGCTACTCAATGAGCGACGTCATGCTCAGCGATTTTCCCGACCTTCAACCGACTTGGTTCGACTCCCTCGAACAGGCATTGCACGCGGTGTCCGTTGGCAAGGCGGATTTCACTGTCGCCGATATCGGGACAGCGCATCACTACATCGTTCGGGAAGGTCTATCCAATCTCAGTTTCGCCATTCTGTACACGCGGGAGTTATCGCAACAACGATTCGGCGTGCGCAATGGGTTGGCGCCATTGGCCGGTCTGCTGGATCGTGCGCTGGGCACCATCGACTACCAGGGCATGATGGACATCCATTCGCGTTGGACACCGACCGCGGTTTCAAGGAGCCAGTTGTCAAAGCGCCCTGCATTGCAGTTTCTGAGTGAGAAGGAGCGGGCGTGGCTGGCTGCCCATCCGCGTATCCGGCTCGCTTCCGATCGGAACTGGATGCCGTTCGAAGGGATCGATGAGCGTGGGGTTCACCAGGGCATCGCCGCTGACTACATGAAACTGGTCGCGACACGACTGGGGATCAGTTTCGAGGCTTCACCCGCGATACCCTGGAGCGAGGTCCTGCGAAAGGTCGAGGACCGCGAGCTGGACGTACTTGCGTGCGCGATGGCGACGCCCGGGCGCCGACGCTACGCCCAGTTCACCAAGCCATACGTTTCCAACCCGATGGTGATCGTTACGCTGGGCTCGGTGGGTTTTGTCGATGGAGCTGAGGGCCTCGCAGGTAAGGCCGTGGCTATCGAAGAAGGCTATGCGTCGTACGACCTTATTGCCCGACGCCACCCTGATGTCAGTTTGCAGACCTATCCCGATTCAGCAGCCGCATTGCAGGCCGTGGCGAGGGGCGAGGTTTTTGCGTACATCGGCAACATCGCCAATGTCAGCTACGTGGTCCGAAATCTCGGCCTCAGCAATATCAAGATTTCGGGTCAGCTGCCCTACCACTTCGAACTGGCTGTCGGGGTGCGCAGTGATTGGCCGATTCTGGCATCCATCATCCAAAAGGCACTCGACACCATATCGGTAGAAGAGAAGCACGCCATATTGCAGAAGTGGGTCGACGTCTCGGTTGCGCATCCACCCGATTGGGCACTGCTGCTGCGCGTACTCGCTATCGTGCTTGTGCTCGCCGTCGTGGTCATCTTCTGGAACCTTGGATTGAAGCGCCAGGTCAGGCTGCGCACCCAGCAGCTGGAGTACCAGGCCAGCTACGACAACTTGACCCGGCTGCCCAATCGTCGGCTCGCATTGGACCGGCTCGGGGGGATGATCGGTGACGCGCAGCGTCACCATCACTGCGTGGCCCTGTTGTTTCTCGACCTGGATGATTTCAAGCGGGTCAATGACCATCTCGGCCACGAAATCGGTGATTTCCTACTCGTTGAAGCTGCCGCCCGGCTCGCCCACTCGATTCGCGATTCGGATGTCATAGGCAGGCTTGGTGGTGATGAGTTCATCGTGCTGGTCGATCAAATCAGGACGCCAGCCGACGCCACGGCCGTTGCCGACTCTCTGCTGCGCAGCCTGGAAAGGCCTTTCGTCCTGGGCTCACGAGAGCTGGTTCTGACGGCCAGTATCGGTGTTTCCCTGTACCCGGATGATGGTGACGATGCCAACGAGTTGCTGCGCAAAGCCGACGCGGCCATGTATGGTGCCAAGCACTCGGGGCGCAACACGTTCAGCTTTTTCACCCAGGCAATGAACGACGAGTTGGCGCGTCGGCTGGTCATCGAGGAAAATATGCGCGGCGCATTGGAACGCGGAGAGTTCAGCGTGCGTTACCAACCGCAGGTCGCCATTGCCGAACGATCCCTGATCGGTTTCGAGGCGTTGCTGCGGTGGCACAGTCCTGAATTGGGTGAGATTTCGCCTGCCGAATTCATCCCGATTGCGGAACACACTGGGGCAATCGTACCGATCGGCCTATTCGTTTTCGAAAGCGCCATCGCGCAGGTCCTGGAGTGGCAGCAGAAGTTCGACCTGTCCCTGGTCATCGCGATCAACCTGTCACCCCGTCAGATTCGGGACCCAAACCTGGTCGCCTCCCTGCGCGAAGTGCTAGAGCGTCATTCCCCGGCACCCGGGAGCATCGAACTGGAAATTACCGAAGGCGTGCTGTTGAAGGGGCAGGAGTTGGTGGAGGATGCGCTGCGGGAACTCAAAAGTCTTGGCCTGTTGATCGCGATGGATGATTTCGGAATAGGTTACTCGTCGTTGAACTACCTGAGGAACTATCCATTCGACACGCTGAAGATAGACCGGGAATTCATTCGCGACATGACACAGAACCCCTCCGACCGCGAGCTGGTTCATGCGGCAATCGCGATGTCACATGCGTTGCAGCTCGACGTCGTTGCGGAGGGTGTTGAGACTGCCGGGCAGCTCGACATGCTGAACCAGTTGGGTTGTGACGTGGCGCAGGGCTACCTGTTCGCAGCGCCTTTGCCGGCAGTCGAGATACCGGGCTGGTTCGAGCAGTTCTCGGCCGGGCAGGTTACCTCGTCGACGTAGGAGCACGTTGGGTGAACCACTCTGGCGGTGAGCCGGGTGGATCAGTTGGCAACCCGATGACTGACATCGTGTTGGCTGAGTGACGCGAGGTAGTCCGTCGCATCAGCGGCGTTCAGCGGCCTCGCAAAATGGAATCCCTGGCCGTATTCGCAGCCAATGGAGACGAGCCTGTCAGCGGTGGCCTCGTCTTCTATGCCTTCGGCGATGACCTTCAGTTTCAGGGCGCGGCACATCGAGATGATCGATTCGACGATAGCCCAGCGGTTGGTCTCCTTGGCACCAGCGACGATGAACGCTCTATCGATCTTCAGCGTGTCGATCGGCAACTGGTGCACGTATGACAGCGACGAATAGCCGGTGCCAAAATCGTCCATGCATACGGAGGCGCCCAGGGCACGCAGTTCTCGCAGGATCTGCTCGGCCAGCCAGGGATTCGATATGGCCAGTGACTCGGTGACTTCGAATTTCAGGGCACTGCCGCTTATGCCGTGATCCTGCAAAATATCCCGCACCTTGGCTGCGAAGTCCTTGCGCATCAGCTGGCGTGGCGACAGGTTGACGCTGACCTGGAAGTCGTCGGAACAGAGTCCGCTGTCGCGCCAGTTCCTGACCTGCGAGCAGGCCTTGCTCAGGATGGTGTTGCCGAGGGGAACGATGAGGTCGGTTTCTTCTGCGACGGGAATGAATTCGTCGGGACCGACCATCTGCCCGTCTCGATCGTACATGCGCACCAGTGCCTCCATGGCGACGACTCGCCTTGATTCGAGGTCGACTATGGGTTGGTAGTAGACGTCGATCCGGTCTTCGTCGAGTGCCTGGCGCACAGACGTTTCCTTCTCGAGTCGTGCATACGCCGTCGTGCCCATGTCCGGCGTGAAGCGTGTCAGGCAGCCTCCGCCTTTTTTCTTCGACTCGAATACCGCGATGTCGGCGTCGCGCAGCAGGTCTGCCGCCGACCTGTAGTGTTCGCCGCCGATCACGAGGCCGAGGCTGACGGTCAGGTTGATCGCGTTTTCGTTGACCAGGAATGGCAGCGCGAACTGGTTGAAGATCCTGTCGGCCAGTGCCATGGGTTCGGTTTCGTCCCGCGTGGCCGGGACCAGGATCGCGAACTCGTCTCCGCTGTACCGGGCGAGCGTACCGCCGCTCGGTACGCAGCCGGCCAATCGCTCGGCGATCAGTTTGAGGATGGCGTCGCCCTCCTGGTGACCGAGGCTGTCGTTGATGCGTTTCATCCTGTCGACGTCGATGAACATCATCGCGAGACCAGGTGATTCGGCCGCGTCGGTCTGTGCCAGGACATCGGCCACCTTCTGGTCGAGCACGCTCCTGTTGGGCAGGCCGGTCAGGGTGTCGTGGTACGCCAGGTAGGACAGTTTTTCCTCCGATTCCCGGCGTGCGCTGATGTCGCGGAAGGCGACGACGGCACCAACCACCCGGTCGCCCTCGGTGATCGGCGTGGCAACGTACTCGACCGGAAACGGTTGACCGTTCTTGCGCCAGAACACCTCGTCGTCGACGCGCAGGCTGGTACCGGCGTGAATCGTGTCGAATGTCGGGCACGCGTCGCAGGGGTAAGGCGAACCATCGGGACGCGTGTGGTGCATGATCTCGTGTGCGTTCCTGCCGATCAGTTCGTCGACCTCGTAGCCCAGCGACCGCGCTGCCGAACTGTTGACGAAGGTAACGGCGCCGTCGAGGTCGAGTCCGTAGATGCCTTCACCAATGCTCTCCAGTATCAGTTCCTTGGTCTTGCGTTCATTCTGCGTCCGGCGCTCGGCGCGAACCTGTTCGCTGACGTCTTCGACCAGCACCAGCAACTGTTCGACGCTGTTCTGCCCGGACTTGTAGATCGGCTGGAGCGTGACCTGGAGGTACTGCCCGGCATCACGATCCCCGTCGAGTTCGAGGACGGAGATCGATGGCTTGAGTTCCCGGGTGAGGGCCTGTTCCGGCCGGCCCAGGTCATCGGTGTAGGCCTTGATCTGCGGTTGCAGCGGTCGCGTACCGGGGCCCGAAAAGAGTTCCCCGAAGCGCTCGTTGCTTTCGACGATTTTGCCGTCGATAGCGAAGATTGCGATGCCGATACGGGGATTGTTGAACGAAGCCCGGATGCGGCCCTCGCTCTCCACCATGCGATGCAACAGCGGCGTGCCGGTGCGGATCAGCAACAGCACCGACAACAGGGCCGACACGCCGCCGATGCCCACGGCGACAACGCTCGTCTTTATGAACGGGCGCTTGATTTCGTCCAGCCGGATCTTGGCCACCAGTCCCCACGACACGACCGGGATGGGTTCGTAAGCAGCCAGCACCTGGTGTCCCAGGTAGTCGCGCCCGACCATGGTTCCGCGCTGTCCCTGCAGCGCGCGTCGCATGGGCTCGGCGAGGCTGGACGACCACGGGACGGAATCGGGTGCCTTACCGCCGCCGTCGCGGCGCTGGATCAGGAACTCGATATCGTTACCGGCTCGCTGCCCCAGCGTGAACTCACCGCTCTCGGCCAAGCCACGACGGTCCGACTGCGAGTTGTCCAGGATCTCACGTGCATGGAGCGTCGCCTCCGCTATACCGACCGCCGTATCCCCGTGTTCGCGCATCTCCTGCTGTAACTCCGACTCCATGATCCGGCGGGTGCTGCTGACGAGGTCCTGCAAGCGCTGACGCTGGCCTTCGAATGCCATGTCGTAGGCGATGTAGAGAATCGTGCCCGAACAGATCGCAGTGGCCAGGAAGATCAGTGCGATCAGCTTGAGAATTCGCGGCCTGAGGTCAGTGCTTGCGACATTTTGATCTTGTTTTTGCAATTACGGGCTCCGTCGAGCGTCTGGCTTCCCGGAATTGGCTTGCCGTGAGACCGCTGCGGAAGTCGTACAAGCCGGGATGCCTTGCCTGTCATGAACTGAGCGGCGGTCGATCGTTGATGTTTAGGCGTTGTGCGGGTTTTTTTTCCGATTGGGGAACCGGGAGACTATTGGGCACCTCTAACAATTCATGGATGAGCGCCTTGAACGACATAATCCGCCAGCTTTTCGTTAAAGATCTTCGCAATAGCCAGCTATTACGCGCGATTTTCGCCTCAATCTGGCGAATTATGTCGCCCCCTTCGCTCGCCCAGAATTATTAGAGGTGCCCTATTGGCGGGGCACCCGCGGGTGGCAATGAACTCTTGTGCAATGCAGAAAAACGGGATGGCTCCCGGTCCTCCCCCAAAGGCCCAAAACGGCCCCGGGGGAGGCGGCTTGCGTCATCCACCGATGTGCAGCTTGTACTGTGCGCCATCGGAGAACACGCAGGTGCCGGCACCCTGGCGCGGCGTGTTCATCTGGTATTCGCAGCTCATGTAACCACCGCTGGGGCTGAAGGCGCTGGCGACGCCGCGCCGGTCGTCGTCGGAGACACGGGTGGCCTCGCCGGCATAGGCCTCGCCCTTGTAGTTCAACGCGAAGCGGCCCTTGCCGGTCATCATATTGGTCACCGAGCCGGAAACGACCCCGGTCGAGACGGCGAGATCATTGTTCGGGTAGAGCCTGGCCGACAACGTGATGGGGCCGGCTTTGCCGGGTACGGCCTGGGTTCCGGATGGTGGCAGCAGGTAGGGCCCCTGGTAGACGACCTGGCCGTCCTGCTCAACCGGTATGACGTAGCAGCCACCAAGTAGCGCTGCCAATGCCGAAGCGGAAACCAGCAACTTGATTGACGTGCCCATGAGACACCTCCTGGTACGCCGAGCAGAGTCGTGCGGACCAGGGCGAAATGCACCCGAAGCAGCAGGCCGTCGGGTTCCGCGACTCCACTTGGGTTAGATTTACAGTTTCCCAATCAAATTATAGTTCTGCCCCGGCGTTTGCGTTGTCGTCCGCCGTCCCGGCGCCTGCCCGATTGATCGGTTTACTGCGCTGGGTCAAGCATGGGCCTTGTTGACGCCTTGGGTGCCCTGTCCGGTCGATTCGTTCGAATTCGATCGATCGGCACGGACAGGGCAGGTCACCTGGACCGGGCGCGAGCCTGTCAGTTGGACGCGGCGGGCAGGATGCCCGCCGGAGGCGCAATCAGCTGACCGGTCAGGAACAGCCAGCCTTCACTGTTGACCGGCTCGGCGCGTCCGGTCACCCACTGGCGGCAGTTCGGCGCACCACAGGCGCACGGAAACTGCCTGAACAGGGAGTCCTCGGTGCTCGCGTAGTCCATCATCAGCGGCTCGCCGGCAGCGATGTTGCGCAAGCAGTAAACCGTCTGCTGGTGCATATCGAGCACCACGTTGGGGTCGCAGCTGTGCAGCAGGTAACCGACGAAGTACGGGTCGTAGAGGTAGTCTCCGGGCGCACGCTGCAGGCTGTGCTGATTGACCTCGTTGATCTCGAGCGCAAGGAAGCTGCCGATCAGTTCACCGCGGTGGAACGGGCGTCGTGCGTAGATGCCGACGCCGCATTCCTCGGTGGTGCGCTTGGTCAGCGCAGACCGTGACGGCAGTTGCCTGAGTGCTTCGCCGCTCGGTTTGCAGCGATCCAGGAATGAACGCGGGTACAGGGTGTGGTTCATCAGTTTTCCTTTAGATACAGAGTGACGAAAGCAACGGAAAGCCGTTCAGTGTGGTGGAGTAGGTTGTCGTGTAGGCCCCGGTATGGGCGAGCACGACCCGGTCGCCCGGTTTCAGCGCCATCGGCAGTTCATAACCGAAGCTCGCCGGGTAGATCACGTCGTTGGAATCACAGGTCTGGCCGGCCAGGATCACCGGGCCGGTGCCACCCGCTTGGTCGCACACGACCGGGTAGTCGATCTTCTCTTCGACCAGGCCGCCGTAGCGCCCGATATCGAGGTAGACCCAACGGTGGTCGCTCCCCGGTTCGTGCGACGGCGACACCATGACGACTTCGGCCAGGATGTAACCGGCGTCACCGGCCATGTATCGCCCCGGCTCGGTATAAACCAGCGGGGCATCTGCACCGAAATAGTTGGTGATATAGCCGTTGATCGCCGTTCCGAAGACGTCGATACCGGGTACGTCCGAGCGGTAGGCGACCGGGAAGCCGCCACCGACGTCGACGACGCGGAGCGTGGTGATTCCCCGTTTCTTCAGGCGCGTGAAGATACCGGCTGCATCCGCGACCGGTTTCTCCCAGGATGCCGGTTCGAGTTGCTGCGATCCGGTGTGAAACGAGATGCCGTACGGCACCAGGCCGAGGTCTACCGCCCGCAGCAGCCACTGTTCGGCCTTGTCGGCCGGGCAGCCGAATTTGATCGACAGCGGCGACACGGCGCCGTGCCCGTCGGTGACGATGCGGCAGATGACCTGTGCCCCCGGTGCGTGGGTGGCGATCTTTTCCAGTTCCAGCTCGGCGTCGAAGACGTACTGGCGCACGCCCAGGGCATGGGCGGCCGCGATCTCGCGGGCCTTCTTCAGCGGGTTGCCGTAAAGGATGTCCTCGGCCCTGGCGCCGGCGCGGATACAGGTCTCTATTTCCGTGACGCTGGCGCACTCGAAGCGACAGCCGAGTTCGGCGAGCCGTTCCAGGAGTTCGGGATGTGGATTGGCCTTGATCGCGTAGTGATGCAACGCGACGGGCATGGCTTCGACCAGCGCACGGTAGTTCGCTTCCGCCTTGTCGAGGGACACGACGAGGTAGGGCGTTTCGCGAGACTCGCGCGCGAAAAAGTCACTAACAGAACGGGGGATGACCATCGTAGACCCCGATCAGGAAACACTGCGACAGGCGCATTCTCCGATCCTCGGTAAGCAAGTGTAAGATTCACAACACTCCGGGAACTGGTCCCCGGAAAATCACGATCCTCGGATCTTCTTGCTTACGTTGGCGCATCTGGGTCGATCTTTGGCGGGGCCTAAAATGGGACCGTTGGCCCCTCCTGTCAAGCATATTTTTTCGCCAACCAATGGGCCCCCGGCTCCCCGGTTTTCTGCGTACCGAGCGGATGATTTTGCTTTCTCCGCCGGTGTACTAAGCTCCGCGCAACGGATGCACCCGCCCCGCCGCTCGCCACTTCGAGCCCCATCTATTCCCGAGGACCCCCCCATGCCCGCCGATACCGCGCCGGAACGCCTGAAGAACCCGAAGAGTCGCCTCCTGGTGCGCCAGGCCACCGTCAAGGACGCCGCCGGAATCGCCGCGCTGACGGCAAAGGTCTACGGGCCGACCGGCATAGACTCCTACAGCGAAGGCATCGTGACCGGCCAAATCAACAACTATGCCGCCGGCAAGTTCGTGGCCACGATCGACGACCTGGTTGTCGGCTACTGCGCGACGTTCCGCGTCGCAGGCAAGGCCGCGCTGGCCCAGCACTCCTGGGCCGAAATCACCGGCCAGGGTTACGGTTCACGCCACGATCCCGAGGGCGACTGGCTGTACGGCATGGAGGTCTGCGTCGATCCCGATATTCGCGGCTACCGTATCGGCCAGCGGCTCTACAACGCGCGCAAGGCGCTGTGCCAGGAACTCGGCCTCAAGGGCATCGTGTTCGGCGGGCGCCTGCCGACGCTGGCGCGGAGAATCAAGAAGTTCGGCACGATCGAGAACTACATCGAGCAGGTCAAGCAAAAGAAGCAACGCGACCCGGTGATGTCGTTCCAGTTGCACAACGGGTTCGAGGTCATCGGCGTGCTGCCGCACTACCTCGACAGCGACCGGCAATCACTCGGCTATGCCGTCCACATGGTGTGGCGCAACCCGAAGGTCAGCCAGGACGAATCCAGCGGCAGGGCCAAGCGCCACGGTGGCAGGCGTCCCGAGGCCATCCGCGTCGGCACCGTGCAGTACATGCAGCGCCGCGTGCGTTCGTTCGAGGAGTTCCTCGGCTTCGTCGAGTATTTCGTTGACGTGGTCGCGACCTACAAGGGCGACTTCGTCGTCTTTCCGGAGATGTTCGCGCTACAACTGCTGTCGATCGAAGACCAGGAACTGAACCCGGCGGAGGGCATCGAGGCCCTGACCCGGCACACGCCGCGCTTCAAAGAGGCGCTGCGCGACATGGCGATCCGCTACAACATCAACATCATCGGTGGTTCACATCCGACGATGATGCCGAACGGTCGTGTCGAGAACATCGCCTATGTCTTCCTGCGCGACGGTTCCGTACACATGCAGCCGAAGATCCATGCGACACCGAGCGAGGCGTACTGGTGGAACATCGAGGGTGGTCATTCGCTGAATGCCATCGACACCGACTGCGGACCGATAGGCGTGCTGATCTGTTACGACTCGGAGTTCCCCGAATTGGTCCGACACCTGACCGATCAGGGGATCAGTATCCTGTTCGTGCCGTTCTGCACCGACGAGCGGCAGTCGTACCTGCGCGTGCGCTACTGCTGCCAGGCGCGGGCCGTCGAGAACCAGATCTACGTCGTCATGTCGGGCAACGTCGGCAACCTGCCGGGGGTCGCCAACATGGACATCCAGTACGCGCAGAGCTGTATCCTGACACCGTGCGACTTCCCGTTCGACCGCGACGGCATTGCCGCCGATACGACACCGAACGTCGAGATGGTCTCGTTCGCCGACCTGCGCCCGGACAGCCTGCGTGAGGCGCGTAACTCGGGCACCGTGCAGAACCTGCGCGACCGTCGGCACGATCTCTATAGCGTCAATTGGCGGGGCAAATAATGGCGTTCACGGGTAACAGTTTTGTCGCTGTCGGCCGATAATAGCGGATCTGTGTCCGCTATCAGGAAGTATGCAATGGGAAATGATACGAACGTCACCTGGCACGATCACCAGGTCAGCCGCGACAAGCGCGAGAGCCTCAACGGCCACAAGGGCTGCGTGGTCTGGCTGACCGGTCTGAGCGCCTCGGGCAAGAGCACGATTGCCAACGTGCTTGACCACAAGCTCTACCAGATGGGCATGCGCAGCATGGTTCTGGATGGCGACAACGTTCGGCATTCGCTCAACGCGGGACCGGGTATGCTGGTCGATACACACGGCGAGACTTTCGCCAAGCGCTTCGGCTTGGGGTTCGCCGCGATCGATCGCGAGGAAAACATCCGTCGTATCGGTGCGGTGGCGCAGCTGTTCAGCCAGGCCGGTGTCATCGCGCTGACCGCGTTCATCAGCCCCTACCGTGCCGACCGCGACCGGATACGCAAGAACCTCGAGCCCAACGAGTTCATCGAGGTCTTCGTCAACACGCCGATCGAGCTCTGCGAGGCACGCGATCCCAAGGGCCTGTACAAAAAGGCGAGGGCTGGGGAAATCAAGGGCTTCACCGGTATCGACGACCCGTATGAACCGCCGGCAGCCCCTGAACTGGTGCTCGAAACCGCGGACAAGACCGCCGAGGCACTCGCCGACGAGGTCATCGTGCACCTGCGCGAACGCGGTATTCTGCCCGCCTGAGCGAAGGTTCTACGCCGGGGTCTCGGGCTCCGGTTGTACGACAGCGAATTCGGTCAACATCAGGTGCCGCTGCGTTTCTTGCCTCAAGACACGCCGTGACCGTTCAGATCGTTCCGATCGGCAGTGCGATTTGCCGCCAACTGCCATCGACCGAACGGCTGCGCTCAATGAATTTTCCATGCCCGCGGTCATCCAGAAACAGCAGCGTCGCACTGCGCGTGCCGTAGCCTCGTCCGGCCAGGGTGCCGTCGATGGCTATCGTGCCCAGCAGTCTCTCCGCTTCGGGGCCCACGCCGGTATCGGGTAATGCCGCGTCGGCCGGGCTGGTCCGGTCACGCAACAGTTCGAACAGCCTGTCGGGATCCGGTCCGTGCCTTTTGATCGCTTCGGCCAGCAGCTGGCGGCCGCGTTCCACCTTGGGCCAGGCACTGTCGAGCGGCCCGTTGCTGACGCCATGTACGCCAGTTGGCAAGCGGACGAGGGTCGTTGCGCGATTGCTCGTACAGTAGAGTTCGCCGCCGTCGTGGAGAAGCAGGTTGTAACCTCGGTACAGGCTGGCGCGATTGGCCAATTCGTCGGCATAGGCTGTTGCGGAGACGTCGCCGGCCAGGTAGCCCGTCACCAGCTCGCCGCGTGAGCGCGCATTCGATGGACCTTTTTCCAACTCGCGGAAGTTGGTTACCGCGGCGAACCGGCCTGCGGCGTTTACCCCCATCCAGGTGCCACCCGCGTCGAGGTCCTTGCCGGCAACCAGGCCGCTGGCACCCGGCCAGCGATGCGCCGGCAGCGTCGGACGCTCGTAGAACTCGTCACGATTAGCGGCGACGATCAGGGGATAGCGCGGGTGCATGCGCCAGGCGATCAGGACGAGGCACATCTTCGGGTCGGCTTGTTCGACATGCGCCGACTGTAGCACTGGCTAGTGCTCAACAGGTTCAATATCGGCCTCGTCCTCCCAGTCGTAACGCTTTTCGGGCGGTTTCGGATCGTGTCGTCGGAACAGCCATGCCGCCAGCGTGCCGGCTGCTCCGCCGAAGAAGTGATACTCGAACGAGACGTTTTCGTCGCTGGGCAGCACGCCCCAGAACATGCCGCCGAACAGCAGTGAGGCCATCATCATCAGCGCGATGGAGCGCCGGTCACGCCGAAGCATGCTGATGAACAGCAGAAAGAAAAAAAGGCCATGGGTCAGGCCGCTGGCGCCGATATGGAAACTGGGGCGCCCGAACAGCCAGACGCCGATGCCCGACAGCAGCCAGATCATTCCCAGCACCCACCAGCGGGACCTGGGATAACCGTACAGCAGCGCGGTGCCCAGGATCATGACACCCAGCGTATTAGCCGTGATGTGCGCGAACGAGCCGTGGATCAGCGGTGCCAACACGATGCCCGCGAGGCCTTGTGGCGAATGCGGGTAGACGCCCAGCGTGACCAGGGGCCAGTCGAATGCCCACTCGCCGAGCTTGATGCCCCATAGCAGCACGACGAAAGCGAGGGTTGTGACGGCACAGTCACGCAGTTTCGGTTCGGGATCCATCCTGCCTACATGGGGGCACCCGGGGTGCAACAAAAGGGCGCCGGCGAAGGCGCTGAGACCGGGGTCGCGGTGCTGTGCGCGGAGGGCGGCCCTTCCGTGCTGTCAGGACGCCGCCGCTTCGGGCATGCGGATGGCGCTATTCGAGTCTTACCGCGTCTCCCGGCACCCAGGTCTTGTCGAAGTAGGGTTGTTCGGGTCCGTACAGCCGCAGGTAGACGAACCAGCCCTTGCCCGGCGTGGTCTGCACCCAGTTTGCCTCCGCTGCCCCTGCCGGCAGGCGGGGCGCGAACCAGACATCGAACGAGCCATCCTCGTTCGGCACTGCGCCGTGTACGGAGCCGACCAGTGGTCGTCCTTGTGCGTTCTGGATCATCGACCGTGTCTCGTTGTCGTAGACGGTCAGTGACCAGAACATGTTGGCGGGCACATCCTTCGGAAGCTGGATGCGGTAGGTGCCGTCGCCGGTCAGCCAGGCGCCCTCTGCATCCTGGTAGGTGCCGATGTACTGGGAACCATGACCGGGTACGGACACCACCATTGACTTGGCCGTGCCGATCGCCTCGAACGCGTACTTGCTGCGCAGGTCAATGGCCATGTAGGCCGGTTCATGAAAGGTCGGGTCGGAGAAGAAAATTTTCTTCCAGCGGCGTTCGCCCGGGTATGCATACAGGATTTCGTTGGGCACCCTCGGTGAGTAGGCGAGTGTCTTGGCCATGGCCCGGCCCACGATGGCCGCTTCGGTGAGGATCTTTTTCATGCGCGCGTCGGGCTCGAACGGACGTCCGTGCGCGATACCGAGGGTCTCCAGCACACCGAGCATCGCCATGTCCTGCTCCCGCGGCGGGTTTTCGTTGATATAGCGGGCCAGGGTTTCGAAAAAGGCGAAACCCTCGTTGGTCAGCAGGTTGGCATCTTTTCCCGACAGCGAAACGAAGCGTGTCTTGGGCGGGTCTGCGGCCTCGTCGAGCCGGTACTGTCGATAGGTCTGGATCAGTTTGACAACCTCCGGGATGTCCTGCTGCGATCGCGGGATGCCCCTGAGGTAGAAGACAACGATATTCGTGTCGGAACGCGCGACATGGTGATGGGTCGCCGGCAGCGGGCCGTTGTAGTCCGGCGGCAGTATCAGGAATTTCCCCCCACGGTTCTGCTCCGGGGAAAATGGGCCGCCGAGATCGACCAGGGGTTGCTGCCAGATGTTGTTCATCGTGCCCAGGAGGCCCGGCGGCAGTTCCATGACCATCGGGCCTTCGCTCAGATCGAACACGCCGGACATGTAGACCGTGTCCCGGTTCGCCGTCAGGGCGAGTTGACGTGGTTCGGCCAGCCTGTCGGCGATGATCACCGTGTGGCTGTCTGCACCGAGTGCCTCGTGGGCGTCCGCCATCGCACCGTAGGATGCCATCGGCAGTGCCCAGAGGTAGGCCTGCACGGCGCGCTGGAAGTCCAGTTGATCGTACAGTTGTTCAACGGTCGCGGGGGTCGGGTAACCGGCAGGGAAATCGAGCGCACCCATTCGGGTGTCGAGTGTCTCGGCCAGTACCGGAAGCGTCAGCGTCGCCGACAGGCAGAACACCAGCGCGGTGGCACGACGTTGTACGGATTTCCTGAATGTTTGAGTCTTCATCTACCGGGCTCCGGAATTTCCATGGAATGACTTCTGCGTGAATCACCCGACGGGCTTGAGTCACCCGACGCGCCTGCATGCGTGCTGCCTGTTGCAGCGTTCTGTAACAGTGTTGGCCAGATACCGTTGAGCTTGCGACCGCAGCGGGTAACGGAGCAGCATCCAAAGTGCAGTCTATTTGATCTGGATCAGCCCATGGTCCGGGTGCTGGCGCCACGCCCCGGGTATTCAGACGATTCGTTCGACTTTCGCCGGCATACCCTTGGTGGCTCTTGGCCAGGTCTGCCGCGAGGCGTTGTTGCCCCGGGGAAAGTGGCACGAATCGTAACGGTGCCGAGGTTACAAGGTATTAAACCAGCCCTGATGCCTTGAGCCAGACCATGCCCAACGTGGTCGCGACGACGGACCCGATCGTGCTGAGTACGATGATGTTCGCGGCCAGGGATGCGTTGCCTCCCATGGCGCGCGCCATCGGGTAGCTGGACGCGGCAGTTGGCGCCGAAGCCATCAGGAACACGATACCGAGTTCCATGCCGCGCAGGCCGACGACATAGCCGACAGCGGTCAGGATCAGTGGTGACAGCAACACCTTTCCCAGCGTGCCGGTGATCGCGTCGCCGGACTCGAGGTGCAGGCTGGACAGGCTCAGTGATCCACCGGCGCACAACAGGGCCAGGGGGAGGGCCATTTGGGCGAAGTACTGTCCGGTCTGTAGCACGAGGCCGGGTATCGGGATCTCGAAATAGGCCACCGGCAGTGCGGCAACGATACCGATGATCAGGGGGTTGCGACCAATCGCCGTTAAACGACGCAGTGCCGAGCCCCGCGTGGTTGGTGAGCGATCGAGCGTGATGACAGCAAGCACGTTGTACAGCGCGGTCACGATTGCGAGATACAGTGACGATGCGGCCATCGCAATGTCGCCATACGCATTGACCGCGTAGGCGAGGCCGATGACGCCCAGGTTGGCCCGGAACGCGCCCTGAACGACCACGCCGCGGTTTACCGGTGTCTTGACCAGTCGCGCTGCCAGTACTTCCATGATCGCGAAAGCGAGCAGGGTGCCGATGACACCGACGACGATGAGCGCGAGGTTCGCTGTCTGCTCGAAACGGGTCTTGCTGATGATGATGAACAACAGGACCGGCAGCAGTACGTTGAAAACCAGCCGGCTGCCCGCTTCGATGAAGGCGTCGGTCAGGATGCCCCAGCGTGCCAGCAGGGCGCCCATGGCCAGCATCAGCATGATCGGGCCCGTAATCGACAGCGCGAATAACAGTGTGCCTGCTGCGCCCTGCATGTGCTTGTCCCGGTGGCTGCGTCAGTTCGGTGCTGTTGAGCCCGGCAATTGCCGTCAGGTGACGGGCGCCGGGTTGAACAGGACCAGGTCGTTGTGGAGACCGAGGCGGTCGGCTGCGACGTCCTGGCGGCCGCTCGCCACGTCCAGGATCAGGCGGAAGATCTCCCAGCCGATGTCCTCGATGCTCGCATCACCGGTGGCGATTCGACCGGCATCGACATCGATCAGGTCGAACCACTGCCTCGCCAGGCGCGAATTCGTGGCCACCTTGATGACCGGGACCATGGCAAGTCCGTACGGGGTGCCGCGGCCTGTCGTGAAGACATGCATGTTCATACCGGCAGCGAGCTGCAGCGTGCCGCAGATGAAATCGCTGGCCGGCGTCGCAGCGAACGTCAACCCGCGTCGCCGGATTCGTTCACCGGGACCAATGACGTCGACAATCGGCGAGTTGCCGGACTTGATAATCGAACCCATCGCCTTCTCGACGATGTTGGCAAGGCCCCCTTTCTTGTTGCCGGGTGTCGTGTTGGCACTGCGATCGGCGCTGCCGTGGCGCAGGTAGTCGTCGTACCAGGCCATTTCACGCAGCAGGGCGCGGCCGGTTTCCTCGTCGGCCACTCGCGGTGTCAGCAGGTGGATGGCGTCACGGACCTCGGTGACCTCGGAGAACATCACGCTGCCGCCTGCACGCACGATCAGGTCGGCGGCGAAACCGACGGCCGGATTGGCGGTTAGGCCGGAGAAGGCGTCACTGCCACCGCATTGCATGCCGACCACCAACTCCGACGCGGGGCAGGTCTCGCGGGTCCGGCGGTTGAGCTTTTCCAGGTGGGCCTCTGCCATCGCCATGATGCCGTCGACCATCGCGGCGAACCCGGCGAACCGTTCATCCTGTAACGAGAGGATGGACGCAGGTGCCGCCTGACCGGCTGTTGTTCCCGGTAAGACCGGCGGCTCGACCAATCGCTGTGGTTGCAGTTTTTCGCAACCGAGTCCGACGACCATGACCTCGCCACCGAGGTTCGGGTTCCTGGCGAGGTTCTGCAGGGTCCGTATCGGCACGATCGCGGCCGGTGCATTGATCGCAACGCCGCAGCCGTAACTGTGTGTCAGTCCGACAACATCGTCGACGTTCGGAAAGCGCGGCAGCAGTTCCCGCTTGATCCGCTGCACCACGTGATCGGTAACGCCGGCGACACACTGCACGCTGGTCGCGATGCCGAGCACGTTGCGTGTGCCGACGCTGCCGTCGTTGTTGCGAAAGCCCTCGAAGGTGTAGTCGTCCAGCGGCTCGAACATGGGGGGGCGACGGGTGGCCAGTGGCAGCGTATCCAGCGAAGGCGCCTCCGGCATGCGGAGCATTCCCTCGTTGACCCAGCGACCCCGGGCGATATCCTCCAGCGCGTAGCCGATCACCTCGCCGTAACGGAGAACCGGCTGCTCCCGCACAATGTCCTCGAGTGCAACCTTGTGTCCTTGTGGCACCGCGTCCAGAAGTTCCACGCCGTCGGCGAGCAGGCTTCCGGCGGACAGGCCGCCGGCGTCGACGACGATCGCGACATTGTCGTCGGGGTGCACTTTGATCGAAACGCCCGTTACCTGCGACATCCTGGTTTCCCCTGCCGGAGAGAGCCGGCACTCGCGTGATGGAATGGCCAGTGCACGCCGGGTCAGGCGCTTTCCACGCGCACGTGATCACCGCTGCGAACCTTTCGCAGTATCTCGGGATCGCCGTCGATGTGGCCAACGATGTTCGCCGCGCTGACCAGGCGGCATTCGTCCCCGGTCGACACCGGGGTGGGCCCGAACAGCAACGCGATGGCATCGCCGTCGAGCCAGAAACAGACGGCGCCACGGTCGACGACCTCGGTTGCATCGTGCTCTGCGTCGGCCGAGAACGGGACACTGAAGTAGACCTCGTCACCCCAGGTGTTGGCCGTGATCTCGAGCGGCAGTGCGGCGAGCAGTGTCGCGGCGGTGGCCGTGGGGCGAAGTGTGGCGGTGACTTCTCCGCCTGGCCAGGCGATCCGGACCCTCTTCATCATGCTGTACGCCTCGTACCCGACGTTGTTTCTTTGTTGCTATTGCGCTCGGCATGGCCGCGCAGCGTCGGTGACGCCGCGTTGACCCTGATTCGTTCCACGCGGTTGTGCAGTCGCTGCGGCTCAGGCGTCGGTGTCACGTTTGGCCCGGCCGGCCTTGCTGGCCTGGTAGATGGAGAAACCCACGGAGATCGCGATCAGGAGCCATAGCACCACGGCAATCGGGCTCTTGGTGAAGAAGATCGTCAGGGTACCGAAGGATTCGAGTGATTTGACGAAGTAGACCTCGGCTTGGCCGCCGAGGATGAAGCCGATGACCAGGGGCGCGACTTCGATCCCAATTTTCGACGCCAGGTAGCCGCCGATGCCGAACAGCAACAGCGTCCAGACGTCGAACATGACGCCGTAGTTGATCGCGTAGGCGCCGACGACACACATCATCATGATGATCGGGTACAGGATGTGCTTCGGCACCATCACCACCTTGGCGATGTGCTTGATGGCGAAGAACATGACGACGAACATGGCGATGTTCGCGGCCAGCAGGCCTACCATCATGGTGTTCCAGGTGTCGACGTTCTCGCCGATGAACAGCGGGCCGACCTGTACGCCCTGCAGGGTGAAGGCGCCGATCAGCACCGCCGTGGTGCTGTCGCCGGGTATACCGAGTGAGAGCAGCGGAATCAGTGCACCGCCGGTCAGGCCGTTGTTGGCCGCCTCCGATGCGACCACGCCTTCCGGTGCGCCTTTGCCCATCTTCTCCGGGTGCCTGGAGAAGTTCTTTTCCTGCGTGTAGGCCAGCACCGATGCGGCGCTGCCGCCGACGCCGGGGAGCATGCCGATGAAGGTGCCGAGGAAGCCTGACCGGACAAGATTCGTCTTCTGGTTTCGGAACACGCTGAACGAGAACGGCAGGCTGTTCTTCAGTGCGTCCTTCATGTCGGTGTGGGTTTCGTGGATGCCCTTCTCGGCCTCTTCGAGGATGTGCGCGACGCCGAACAGGCCGATCAGCACCGGCAGCAGCGAGAAGCCGTCGTACAGGAACTCCTCCATGAACGGCATCATCAGGCGCATGTCGCCATTGCCGCCAACCTCGACACTGTAGGTGCCTATCAGCGCCAGCCAGATGCCGATAAGCGCGGACAGCAGGCCCATCAGCAGGTTCTTCGACAGCGACGCGATCACGGTCAGCGCGAGCAGGATGATCAGGAACTTTTCGACGTAGGAAAACTTGATCGCGAAGTCCGCGAGCAGCGGCGCGAACGAGAACAGCACCGCCGCGCTCAACAGGCCGCCAAACAGTGACGAGACGATCGCGACCTTCAGCGCGCGTTCACCTTCTCCCTTCTGGGTCATCGGGTAGCCGTCGAAGGTCGTGGTGATCGACGAGGGCGTGCCGGGGATGTTCAACAGGATCGCCGGAACCAGGCCACCCGAGATGCCGCCGACGTAGAGTCCGAGTAGCAGGGCCAGGCCATGGTTGAGGTCGAGCGCGTAAGTCAGCGGCAGGCAGACGGCAACGGCCATCGTGGCGGTCATGCCGGGGATGGCGCCGAAGATGATACCGATCAGTGTGCCCGCGAGGATGAGCACGAAATACAGGGCGTCGAGGTTCGAGAGGAATTCCATTGTCGCCTTACCTCACGGGAGGGTGATTGCGAACAGCTTCGCCAGAACGAGCCAGGCGACGACCGGTGCGATGACCGCGTTCAGCACGACAAGGAATACTTGCCTGAGGCTGCGGTCGTGCAGGTAGAGCAGCGACAGGGCCGCCATGTACGGGATGGACACGATCAGGAAACCGAGGCCCGTGTTAGGAAAGAAGTCGCCGACCCACGGCATGGTGAGGAAGTAGACGACCGTCAGCAGGAGCGTGCCCATGAATCGCACGGCGTCGAAGGGGCCCCGCGTGAAAGGCAGGGACACATGCCCCGCGCGTAACCTGCGCAGGTAGGCCGGCGCCTCGAAAACCAGGATCAGGACGACCATGAGCAGCAGCATCCAGTGGATGATGTGCGGAAAGAACAGGTGCGACTGCTCGAAGTCGATGGTTACGGTGAACAACTCAGGCATCGCCAACTCCCAGGCCGGTCGAAGTGGCTCCCCGGATCCGGGGAGCAGGTTGCCCATGCCCGCCCCCTGGGGGAGGAGCGGGCATCAGCTGGCGGCTTACTTCAGGTTGCCCAGGATGACTTCGTACTGGGCTGCCTTGTCCTTGAAGTACGCCTCGGCTTCCGCGGACGGGCGGAAGTTGGGGATGAAGAAGGACTTCTTCTGGGTCTTCTGGATGTCACCTGCAGCGAAGATCTCGGTCAGCGCCTGGTCCAGTTCATCGACCAGTTTCTGGTCCATGTCCTTGTTGAACAGGAAGAAGAACTCCTTGTCGAAAGTGAAGTTCTTGCTGCCGTCCTGGGTCACGCTGACGGCCGGGTCGGTGTAGGCCAGCAGCATCTCGCGGCTGGTCTCGCCCATGCCCTCGGGATTCGCCTGCTTGATAGTGGCATCGCGTGCGGTCAGCCACACGAAACGCATGGCCTTCTGGTCGTCGGCAGGCAGGCGCGTGTACTGCTCGTTGGCCTGCACTGAGCCGTTGATCAGGTCGGCGAGTCCATCGAACATGGCCTGGTTCTTGTCGGACTGGGAACCGCGGTTGACCGCGACCAGGCAACCCTCCTTGCCAGGATGCTGGATACGGATGGCATTCTTCAATGCGCTGTAACCGATTTCCGAGACGCCGCCGGGCTGGATCGCCACGCGAACATCGGTGCCGGCGGCGCAGGCCGCCATCAGTTCCTCGACGTTCTGGTATGGCGATTTCTTGGCCACGAGGTAGGCGTTGCCCGGGTTGATGGCGACAGACGGGCCAATTCGGTATTCGGTGAACGGATTGTCGTAGCCCTTCTTGCCGTACAGGTAGCCCAGGTAGGCCTGGTCGTGGAACATCATGATGACGCTGCCGTTCGACACGCGCTTGATGGTGTTGAAGCCGGTCGAGCCGCCCACCGCGTCGACCTTGACGTTGATGCCCAGCTTTTCGGCCAGCGCTTCGGCGACGATCGCCGTGTTCTGGTAGGTGTCACCGCCCGTGGACTTGGAGCCGATGACGATGCGCAGGTTGCGCGGGAAACTGGTTTCGGCGAAGGCGGTGCCGACGCTTGTCATCGCGAAAACGCCGCAGGCGGCCAGGGCGATGCCGAACATCGTCTTTTTCATCGTGAATTCTCCTAGCAAGTGTTGGTTTGGACTGTCGATTTCGAGCGGCGTTGTACCGGCCTTACCGCCTGAACACGCACTTCATTTATGAATGTTCTGCGCAAAATGATAGCGCTGTCATTGCCAAAGCTAGCAGTGGGTCCGATTGCTGTCAATGCATTTCCCAGGATTTCTTGAACTGTCTCCGGCATTGGGCGGGCTGGTGGGCACGCCGTGTGAGTTCAAATAATTGTTAATAAAAACAAATATAAAGGCGGATGTGGGGCTTGAGTGCTAACAAGGCTTACCGAGACTGGAAGCCGGGGTTCTGCACTGCTGGGTGCGTTGGCCGGCGTTGCTGTCAGTGGATTGCGCAGCCTGAAATTGACAGCGGCAACACTGCCTATCAACCGGCCTGCTAGGTGGTTCCGCGTTCCACGATCTCGAAACCGACGTCGATGACCTGTTCGTCGACGGTGTCGTCTTCGATCCGCGCGAGCAGGACGTCGGCCGCGAGCTTGCCCATCCGGGGGCGGTCGATGCGAACCGTGGACAGGGCGGGAAAGGTGTCCGCGGCGAAGCTCTGGTCGCCGAAGCCGACGATGGCGATCTCTTCCGGGACCCGGATAGCGCGCGACTGCGCCTCGATCAGGACGCCGTGCGCGAGCGTGTCCGAACTGCAGCAGACGACGCCGGCGCTGAACCCGTCATCCAGCAGGCGGACGAGGCCGATGCGACCGCGGTGGAGGTCGGTGGGTGCCGGTACCTCGCCGCGGGTGATATCGGTAATACCGTGCGTGGCCAGCCGGTCGATCAGCGTCTTCTCGCGGAACTGCGCGCGGCGATCGCTGGCGGACACGGTGCCCACCCGCCGATAGCCCTTCGCGGCGACAAAATCGGCCACGGCCATGCCGATCCGTTCGTGGGAAAACCCGACGATGACGTCGAGCGGGGTGGGGGTCAGGTCCCAGGTCTCGACCAGCGGGATCTTGGCGGCCAGCAGCAGGCGGCGGCAGTCGGCTGAATGGTTGACGCCGGTCAGCAGGATGCCGTCGGGTCGTCGGCTGAGTATCGCTGAGATGAGTTTCTGTTCACTCTGCTCGGGATACCCGGATTCTCCGAGCAGGACCTGGTAGCCGGCGTCGTTGAGCCGGCTGCTGAAATACTGGATGGTTTCCGCGTAAACCAGGTTGGTGATCGAGGGAATGATCGCGGCGATCAGGCGCGTCCGTCTCGATGCCAGGCCGCCGGCGAGCAGGTTCGGTACGTAGCCGGTCTGGCTGATCGCGCGGTTGACCTTTGCCAGGGTCTTCGCGGCCACCTTGTCCGGGTAGTTCAGGGCCCGCGATACGGTGATCGTCGACACCCCGGCCAGTCGGGCCACGTCTTCGAGGGTCACGCTGCTGTTGCCGTTGCGCGCCGACTTGCGGCCCTGCCTGCTTTCCGACTGCGCCAAGGGTATCCCCGTCGAGGTCAAACATCGTCGAATGCTAAGGCTAACAGTAACTCGCCGGATGGCAAGTGTCAGCGCTCGGTTGTTGGCGGGTGTTTCTTTCGTTTGGTATGGGCGATGGTTGTTATTGATTCTGATATTCAAAGGGTTGTGAGAAAACCGGGCTCATGTTGAGAGACGGGAAAGCTGGAGGTGCCAGCTTGACAAGTGAAATGACAGCGCTAACATTGCTGCAGGTGTCCAGCGGTGGGCAGACTCGGTTCCGCGTCGCCGTGCCGGAAACCACAAATTGTCACGACAGGAGCAGACCTTGAATTCAGCCCCCCTTTCGACCGTTGATTCTCCGGTGATGACCGCGGCGCCCGTCGTGACGGAAATGCAGGTCATCCCCGTCGCCGGGCACGACGGCATGCTGCTCAACCTGAGCGGTGCCCACAGCCCCTTCTTCACTCGCAATATCTTGATCCTCAAAGATAATACCGGGCGCACCGGTGTCGGCGAGGTGCCCGGGGGCGAAAAGATCCGGCAGACACTCGAGGATGCAAAACCCTTCGTGCTTGGCCAATCGATAGGCGCCTACAACGCGATTCTCAACCGGGTTCGGCGTCAGTTCGCCGACCTCGATGCCGGTGGCCGGGGGCTGCAGACGTTCGATCTGCGGATCACCATCCACGCGGTGACGGCGCTGGAAGCGGCGCTGCTGGACCTGCTCGGCCAGGCGCTCGATGTACCGGCGGCCGCACTGCTCGGTGATGGTCAGCAGCGCGACAGCGTCAAAATGCTGGGCTACCTGTTTTATGTCGGCGACCGGCACCTGACCGACCTGGCCTACCGCGAGGAACCGGGTGCGGCAACCGAGTGGTTTCGCCTGCGGCATGAAAAGGCCATGGATGTGGACAGCATCGTTCGCCTGGCGGAGGCCGCGCACGACCACTACGGCTTCGAGGATTTCAAGCTCAAGGGCGGGGTCCTGCCGGGCGATGCGGAGATGGAGGCGGTGACGGCCTTGGCCGCTCGTTTCCCGCAGGCGCGCATCACGCTCGACCCGAATGGTGCCTGGTCGCTGGACGAGGCGATTCGACTCTGTCGCGACCAACAGGGTGTGCTGGCTTATGCCGAGGACCCCTGCGGGGCGGAACAGGGTTTTTCCGGTCGCGAAGTCCTGTCGGAGTTCCGCCGCGCCACGGGTCTTCCGACTGCGACCAACATGATCGCGACCGACTGGCGTCAACTGGGCCACACGATCATGCTGCAGGCCGTCGACATCCCGCTGGCCGATCCGCATTTCTGGACCATGCAGGGCTCGGTGCGGGTGGCGCAGCTCTGCCAGGCGTGGGGGCTGACCTGGGGTTCGCATTCCAACAACCACTTCGATATCTCGCTGGCGATGTTCACCCAGGTCGCCGCCGCGGCGCCGGGTAACATCACCGCGATCGACACCCACTGGA
>JAGRGW010000179.1 GCA_020445315.1 Gammaproteobacteria bacterium | reverse complement strand
GATTCTGCATCGGCTCGAATCGATGGCATTCCCGACCGTCGCGGCCATCCACGGCTTCTGCCTCGGCGGCGGTCTTTTTTTTGCTTTTGCGGGCGCCCCCGGGGTCTACACCACCGACGGCAAGACCCGGCTCGGGTTCCCCGAGGTCAAGCTCGGCATTTTCCCGGGTTACGGCGGCACGGTGCGAAGCACGCGCCTGCTCGGCGATCTCAAGGCGCTCGAACTGATGCTCGGCGGTCGCACCGTCAGCGGCCGCGCGGCCCGGCGAATGGGCCTGGTTGACCTGGCCGTGCCACGGCGGCAACTGCGCTCGGCAGCGGTCGGACTCGCCGGGCAGCCAGGCGCGTCGCGTCGCGCGGGTTGGCTCAAGCGCCTGCCTGCCGTTGCGCCGTTGCGCCCGCTGTTCGCCGCCGTCATGCGACGCCAGGTTGCGCAGCGCGTGCGCCGGGATCACTACCCCGCCCCGTTCGAGTTGATCGATCACTGGCGGCGCAATGCACCGGACGAAAGCGCGATGTACCGTGGCGAGGTGCGCGATGTCGCGCGCCTGATCAATGACACGGCCGCGCAGAACCTGATTCGGGTGTTCATGCTGCAGGACCGGCTCAAGAGCGAGGGCGACCGCGTGCTGTTCTCCCCCCGGCGTGTACATGTCGTCGGTGGCGGTATCATGGGTGGGGACATCGCGGCGTGGTGTGCGCTGCGCGGCATGCGCGTGACCTTGCAGGACCGTGCGCCGCAATACCTGACCCGGGCCGTGCAGCGGGCGCATGCGCTGTTCCACGACAGGCTCAAGGACCGCTACGCCGTACAGGCGGCCGTCGACCGGCTGATGCCCGACCACCGCGGCAGCGGTGTGCCGGGTGCCGACGTCGTCATCGAGGCCATCTTCGAGGATGTCGAGGCCAAGCGTGCGCTGTATGCCGAACTCGAGCCGCGGATGAAGGCCGACGCAATCCTGGCAACCAACACATCCAGCATCCCGCTGGCCGTGTTGGGCAGGCAACTGGCACGGCCGAACCGTCTCGTCGGCCTGCATTTCTTCAACCCGGTGGCGAAGATGCCATTGCTCGAGATCGTGCACGACACCGACACCGAACCCGACATGATCGTCCGCGCCGCCGCGTTCGCCCGTCACATCGACAAGCTGCCACTGAAAGTCCGCAGCAGCCCGGGCTTCCTGGTCAACCGCGTGCTCATGCCGTACCTGCTCGAGGCCGTCGAACTGATCGGGGAAGGTGTTCCCGCGCCGGTCGTGGACCGTGCCGCAGTCGGTTTCGGCATGCCGATGGGCCCGATCGAACTCGCCGATACCGTCGGGCTGGACATCTGCCTGTCGGTGGCCGGCAAGATGGCCGAGGCACTGCACAACCCGGTCCCCGACAGGCTGCGCGAGCTGGTCGACAAAGGGCAGCTTGGACGCAAGTCGGGCCAGGGCTTCTACGCCTGGAAGGCCGGCAAAGCGGTCAAACCGGCAGTGTCGGGCAGCATGCCGCTCGACGACGAGGTGATCTGTGACCGACTGTTGCTGCGCCTGATCAACGAGGCCGTGGCCTGCCTGCGCGAAGGCGTCGTCGAGGACGAGGACCTGCTCGACGCCGGCGTGATTTTCGGAACCGGCTTCGCGCCTTTCCGTGGCGGGCCGATGCACTACGTGCACGGCCGTGGCACGCAGCAGGTGCGTCGCCGACTCGACGAACTGGAAGGAAAGTTCGGACAACACTTCCATGCCGATGCCGGCTGGGGTGCGCTGGCTTGACTGTCGGCGTTTCGGCAGGCCTCGCTATTGGGAAAAGACCGCAATGACGACAACTGCAGCTTGCACTAGATTTATGGAAAAGCATGCCGCTGTCATCATCAAGGAAACGACCTGAGTCGAATGGACAGGGGGTGGGCCCGATGAATACGCAGCTGGGAACCCGTACAGCGATCCATGCGGACACCTTGGCCGACCTGTTCCGCATCCGCAGCCAGTTGACGCCGGACGGCCTCGCCTACGTGCAGTATGTCGACGACGATTGGCGCCAGTACACCTGGTCGGAGACGCGCGAACGGATCGCCCGCTGGCAGCACGCGATGGCCCGTGACGGTCTCGAACGCGGCGCGCGGGTTGCCATCATGTGCAGCAACCGCTGGGACTGGGTCGCCTGTGACCAGGCGGCGCAGGGTCTTGGGCTGGTGACGGTGCCGATCTACACCAACGATCGGCCGGACAACATTGCCTGGCTGCTCGATGACGCGGGCGTCCAGTTGATGATGATCGAGTCGGTCGAGCAGTGGCTGGCGCTCGAGCCAATCCGCGCGGAACTGGCGCAACTCAAACGTGTCGTCTGCCTGGAAGCGGGCGCAAGCGGTAGCGACAACATCGCGGCCGTGGAGGAGTGGCTCGGACCGGAAGACACACCCTACCTTTGTCAACCTGGCGATCCCGACACCCTGGCGACAATCGTCTACACCTCCGGCACGACCGGGCGACCGAAAGGCGTCATGCTCAGCCACCGCAACATCGTCAGCAACGTGCAGGCCGCGCTACGCTTCTTCGACGTCTACGAACACGACGTCATGCTGTCATTTTTGCCGTTGTCGCATGCCTTCGAGCGCACCGTGGGGTACTACCTGGCAATGGCCTGCGGTACCGCGATGGCGTTCAACCGCTCGATCCCGCAGCTGGCCGAGGACCTGGTCCAGATCCAGCCGACGCTGATGATTTCGGTGCCGCGGATCTTCGAGCGGGTATACGGAAAGATCACCGACAAGCTCGCTACCGAGTCTGCGTTCAAGCAGCGCCTTTTCGGGCTCGCCGTCAACGTTGGCTGGGACTGGTTCGAGTACCGGCAGGGACGACGGCCGTGGCGAGCCGCGTTCCTGGCCAGGCCGTTGCTGGACCTGCTGGTCGGGCGCAAGGTACGCGGCAAGCTGGGTGGACGACTGCGTTTCACCGTCTGCGGCGGTGCGGCATTGGCCCCCGAGGTTGCCAGGTTGTTCATCGGTCTCGGCATCCCGGTCACCCAGGGTTACGGCCTGACCGAAACGTCACCGGTCATCGCCGCCAACCCGCTGCACAACAACCAGCCGGCGTCGGTCGGCCTGCCGCTGCCGGGCATCGAGGTCAAGGTCGGGGAGCACGATGAACTGCTGACCCGCAGCGATTGCGTCATGATGGGCTACTGGAACAATACGGAGGCCACGGCACGGATGATCGATGCCGACGGCTGGCTGCATACCGGCGACAAGGTGTCGATGTCGCCGGACGGTCACATCCGGATCACCGGGCGACTGAAAGACATCATCGTGCTGGCCAACGGTGAGAAAGTGCCACCCGGTGACATGGAGAATGCGATCGTGCTGGATGAACTGGTCGACCAGGTGCTCGTCATCGGTGAGGGCAAGCCGTACCTGAGCGCCTTGATAGTGCCCAATCCCGATGCCTTCGCCCGTGTTGCCGAGTCACTGCACCTGGATCCGGCCAACGAACACACCTGCTGCGACGACAACGTGCGCTCGATCTTCATGCAACACGTGCAACGGCGTACGGCGACATTCCCCGGGTATGCACAGGTCCGTGAGCTGGCCGTCGTCAACGAACCCTGGACGCCGGAAAACGGCATGGCCACGCCCACGCTGAAACTGAAGCGTACCGAGATCCTGCAACGCTACGTCGACCTGGCGGAGCGGATGTACGCGGGACATTGACCGGGCCCCGGCATGGCGCCGGCCACGGCGCGTTTGGGTTGTCAGTTGCCGTGGCAACAGTCCACGGGGCATGCGCGCGCGTGCTACGCTTGCGCGCCCCGAGCCACGACGGCGCAACGACTCTCGACTGAACATGAGCAATCCGACCGCGTCTTTCGACGCACCCGGTACCCAGGCAGAGGAGCGCGAACTGACCTATCGCGTCGTCGCGATGCCGGCCGACACCAACGCCTACGGGGACATCTTCGGCGGCTGGCTGATGTCGCAGATCGATATCGCCGGCAGCATCCTGGCGATCCGGCGCGCCGAAGGCCGTGTTGCGACCGTCGCGGTCAAGGAATTCCGCTTCCTGGCCCCGGTTTCGGTAGGTGACCTGGTGAGTTGTTTCGCCGAGATCCGCAAGGTCGGCAAGTCCTCGATCACCGTCCACGTCGTCGCCGAGGCGTGTCGCCAGCTGGGCGAGAACGTAAGCCACATCGTCGCCGATGCCACCATCGTTTATGTCGCACTCGGTGACAACGGCCGACCCAGGGCGCTCTGAACGCGCTTGCCGGTTGCGATCGCGCATTGATCCCACTGCCCTTTTTTCATACGCTCATGGTCCGCTTTCTTGCCAGGAGCCACTGATGTACCCATCCCTGCCCACCGTGTTCGCGGTATTTGGCGCGGTGCTCGCTTTCTTGTCGATGTCGACGACCGCGCTCGCAGAAGCGGTCGCCGACCGCATTACCGTCAACGATCCCTACATCCGGGCGGTGCCGCCGGTGGTCAAGACCAGCGCGGCGTTCATGCAGATGCAGAACAACGGCGATGCCGAGTACTTCCTGGTCGATGCCAGCACACCGGCGGCGGGAGCGGTCGAGCTGCACATGCACACCAATGACGACGGCGTCATGCGCATGCGCCGGATCCCGCATATCCACCTGCCCCCGGGCAAGACGGTCTCGCTGCAGCCGGGTGGACTCCATATCATGCTGTTCGATCTCAAGGCCCCGCTCAACGAGGGGATTGGCATACCGATCCTGCTGACATTCGACGATGGTTCGCAGCAACAGATCACGGCCAAGGTAAGAAGCGTCCAGCACGGGATGAAAGGACAGCATTGAGCCGCGGGGTCCGGCCGGCCGTGTCATAGCCCTTATGGCGATATTTTCACCGAACTAGCGGGGAGATCATGCTCAAACGCATGCTTTTTTTGTCAATCGTGTCTGTGGCCGCTTTTGCACTCGTCGGCTGCGACAAAGGTCCGGAAACCGCTCAACAAACCGTTGAGAAAAAGGTCGTTCACAAGATCAAGCTGGCCGAAACATGGCCTCCCAATTTTCCGATTTTTGGCGATGCCACCAAGAGTTTGAAAGCGATGGTCGAGACCATGTCGGAGGGTCGCCTGGAGATCACGATTGACGCACAAAACAAGCACAAGGCGCCGCTCGGTATCTTCGACATGGTCAAGGCCGGCCAGTACGACATGGGCCACTCAGCGTCGTACTATTGGAAGGGCAAGGACCCGAACACCCTGTTTTTCACCAGCATGCCGTTCGGCATGACTGCACCCGAGCAGTACGCCTGGTTCTACTACGGCGGCGGCATGGAACTGATGGCGAAGGTCTACGACAAGCACGGCCTGCTGTCGTTCCCCGGTGGCAATACGAGCAACCAGATGGGCGGCTGGTTCCAGAAGGAGATCAACTCACTGGACGACCTGCAGGGTCTGAAGATGCGCATTCCCGGCTTCGCCGGTGAGGTCTTCGCCAAGGTTGGCGCGAAACCCACCAATATCCCGGCCGGCGAGCTGTACACCGCGCTCGAGCGACGCACGATCGACGCCCTGGAATGGGTCGGTCCCTCGCTCGACCTGCGCATGGGCTTCCACAAGATTGCACCGTACTACTACACCGGCTGGCACGAACCGGCCACCGAGCTGCAATTCCTGATCAACAAGCGCAAGTGGGACCAGTTGCCGGCGGATCTGCAGGAGATCCTGCGCGTCGCGATGCGGGCCGTGGCCTACGACATGTACGCCCACTCCTACCACCTCAGCGCCGAAAACTGGGCAACCATCCAAAACGATTATCCCAACATCAAGATCAAGACTTTCCCGCAGGAAGTGCTCGATGCGATGCGCAAGGCCAACGACGAGTTGCTGGCCGAACGTGCCGCCAACGACCCGCTGGCCAAGGAGATCATCGATTCGCAGGCGGCCTACCTGGCGAAAGCGCGCGCCTGGACGAACATCTCCGACAAGGCGTATCTCAACAGCGTGGGGAACTGAACCGGGTCACCGCCGGACCGGCCTCTTCCATGTATCGGCAGGCGGTAATGGGCTAATATTGCCGCCTGGTTTGTTCGCGGAATGCCGATCATGACTCATCGCCTGGTTAGGGCGGAACGGTTGTTCAACCGCTTCTCGGACGGCATCGGCGTGTTCTCGGCCGTGCTGCTCTTGCTCCTGGTGCTCAACGTCTTTTACGACGTCGTCATGCGTTACCTGTTCAACGATGTGTCGATCGGCATGCAGGAACTCGAGTGGCACTTGTTCTCCATGGTCTTCCTGTTCGGCGTCGCCTACACGCTGAAGGCCGACGGCCACGTGCGCGTCGACGTGATCTACGAGCGTTTAAGCGTGAAGCGGCGCGCCGTGATCGACATTCTCGGCACGGTACTGTTCATCTGGCCGTTCTGTTTCCTCGTCGCCTACTACGGTATCGGGTTTGCCTACGAGGCCTACGACATCAGTGAAATGAGCGGCGACCCCGGCGGCCTGCCCTATCGCTGGATCATCAAGGGCATGATCAGCCTGTCCTTCATCTGCGTGCTGATCAGCAGCATCGGTTTCATCCTGCGTGCCGTGAACGAGTATTTCGGCCTGCAGCAGGCGCACCAGTACGAAACCTTCAAGCCCTAGAACGCTATCGAGCATCCCACCCATGGTCGGCATCATCATGTTCTTCGTCGCCCTGCTGCTGTTGCTGCTGGGCTTCCCCGTGGCCTTCACGTTCGGCGGCGTCGCGCTCGTTTTCGGCGTCTTTGCCGAGGGCTGGGACCTGTTCGCGTTCATGCCGTTCCGCATCTTCAACATCATGCAGAACGTCGTGCTGATGGCCGTGCCCTTGTTCATTTTCATGGGTATCGTGCTGCAGAAGACCCAACTCGCGGAACAACTGCTCGAGTCCATGGCCAGGCTGTTCGGCACCATGCGCGGCGGCCTGGCGGTATCGACGATATTGGTGGGCGCACTGCTCGCCGCGTCGACCGGCGTTGTCGGCGCCAGTGTCGTGGCGATGGGCGTGATCTCGCTGCCGGTAATGCTGAAGTACGGATACAACCGCTCGCTGGCCAGCGGCTCGATCTGCGGTGCCGGCACGCTCGGCCAGATCATTCCGCCTTCGATCATCCTGATCATCCTCGGTGACGTCCTCGGTCTGCCGGTCGGCGACCTGTTCCAGGCCGCCGTCATTCCGGGAGTTGCGCTGGTTGGTCTCTACGTGGTGTACGTGTTGGTCTATGCCTACGCCCGACCCGAGAGTGCGCCGGCCGTGCCTTTCGAAGACGACGAGGCCGGGCGCATGCGGCACTACGTATCGGCGCTCAAGGCCATCATCCCGCCGCTGCTGTTGATCGTCGTCGTCCTCGGATCGATCTTCGCAGGCATCGCCACGCCCACCGAGTCATCGGCACTCGGCGGCGTCGGTGCGGTGCTGCTGTCGGTGCTGTACCGGAAGTTCTCGTGGTCGATGCTTTACGAGAGTGCCCTGGAAACGGTCAAGGTGACAGCGATGGTCTTCGCCATCCTGCTCGGTGCGACAGCGTTTTCGATGACCTTCACCTACACCGGCGGCGACCTGCTGGTCGAGGAGTTCCTGCTCCAGTTGCCGGGCGAAAAATGGGGCTTCCTGATCTTCTCGATGCTGATCATCCTCATCCTGGGGTTCTTCATCGATTTCGTCGAGATATCGTTTATCGTCGTGCCCATCCTGGCACCGATCGCCGAGGCCCTCGGCATCAGTATGCTGTGGTTCGCGATCCTGATCGCGATGAACCTGCAGACGTCGTTCCTGACGCCGCCGTTCGGATTCAGCCTGTTCTACCTCAAGGGCGTGGCGCCACCACAGGTCAGTACGCTGGACATCTACCGGGGCGTGCTGCCCTTCATCCTGATGCAGGTGTCGATCGTGGTCTCGATCCTGGTATTCCCGCAATTGTTCGGGTTGGATTGATTTCCGGACCCAGCGCTCTCCGGTTCCCTGGGGGGCACGGCAACATTCAGAAAATTCAATAGTCAGGCTGGGTTCACGCAGGGAGTGAAACCTAATTACATGGTTTTACTCCAAATTTGTTGCGTCGCAACAAATTAATAGGATTATCGTCCTTTTCCCCCATTGATCTTGGCCGGTTACTCCCCTAAATAAGGTGGGGAGAAGCGATTGTTTTCACAAGCGTGACCGGGGGTCCGATGTCGTACGCGTATTCCTGCCCTGTTGTTCTGCGGTTGCTCGTGTCATGAGCGAGCCGACTTACTCCGTCGAAAAGCTCCGTTGGCGCTGCCGTCGCGGCATGCTGGAGCTCGATGTGCTGTTCCAGCATTACCTCAGCGAGCACTACCCCGCGGACGACAGTGCCGACCAGCAGCGCTTCTGCGACCTGCTAGACGAACAGGACCCCGTACTTCAGCGCTGGCTACTCCAGGGTGTCGAGCACCCCGACCCGGATTTTCGGCCGCTGATCTCGCGCATTCGCAGCGCCTACTGAACCTGCAGAGCGGCCGATCCCATGCACCAAGAACGACTTTCGATGGAAGCCACCGTCCACGCACCGATTCTCGACACCTATCTCGACAGCCTCGCCGGCGGCGAACTGATGCCCGACGCGCATCAGCGTGACGTCGTCGAGCGGCTGCAGTCGATCGCCGACGAGCTGCTGTCGACACCCCGGCCGGTCGCGGCCGCCGCGAGGAAGGGCCTGAGATGGCTGTTCGGTATCGGCAAGTCCGAGCCGGCCGACCCGGTGCCCCCGGTGCGCGGGCTCTATGTCTGGGGCGGCGTGGGGCGTGGCAAGACCCACTTGGTCGACCTGTTCTTCGAGAATCTGCCGATCAAGGAAAAGCTGCGTCTGCATTTCCACCGTTTCATGGTCCTCGTGCATCGTGAGCTGAGACGGCATCCCAACACCCAGGCCCCGCTGGAGATTGTCGCGGAGGAGTTCGCGTGCAAGACGCGGCTGCTGTGCCTGGACGAAATTCACGTCCACGACATCACCGATGCGATGTTGCTCGGCGAGCTGTTCCGGCACCTGTTTGATCGCGGCGTCACGCTGATCACGACCTCGAACGTCGAACCCGGCGGCCTGTACCACAATGGCCTGCAACGTCAGCGCTTTCTCCCGGCAATCGCGCTGCTGGAGCAGCATACCCAGGTGCTGCACGTCGGTGGCGACATGGACTACCGCACACGGGCGCTCGAGCAGGCAGGGACCTACCATCTCGGAACCGGCGAGCTGACCGATGAAAAGCTCTGCAGGGAATTCCATATCCTGACCGGCGTCGAGCGTCACCAGGGGGCCCGCCACCTGACCGTCAACAACCGTGAGCTGCCGGTCGTCATGTGGGACGATGGGATCGCCTGGTTCACGTTCCACCAGCTCTGCGAGGAACCGCGCGCAACCGACGATTACATCCAGCTGGCCGAGTATTTCCACACCATCATGGTGTCGGACGTGCCGGTGATGGGGGCACTGCAGGACGATGCGGCAAGGCGTTTCGTCAACATGATCGACGAGTTCTATGATCGCAGCGTCAATCTCGTGGTTTCCGCAGAGGCGGAGCCGGCCGGGCTGTATACGGGCAAGCGCCTGGCCTTCGAGTTCGAACGGACGGCCTCGCGCCTGCGCGAGATGCAGTCGCACGATTACATCGCGCGCGAACACCTGAAAGACGAGTGACAGGAGGTGCCTTTATGAGTGGTGTCGACGACAAGCCGTCAACGGAAACCGACAGCAGGGATACGGACGAGGTCGAAACCGAAAAGGCGCCAAACGGGCAGACGCCTCCCGCTGAAATCGGTGGGCGCAAGGGCCCCGAGCCCGTGCGCTACGGCGACTGGGAAAAGAACGGGCGCTGTATCGATTTTTGAATCGATGGCCGGGCGGTAACGTCTGCCAGGTCGCGCCCTGCCCGGGCCACGCACCCGTGCAGGATCTTCTGTTGCGCGTGTGCTGAAAGCGGATTCCGGCTCTGTGGCCGGAATCACGACCCGGTGCCAACACGGCTTCAACTCGGCGCCGGAAAACCCCGCGACAGGGCGATTGGCGATGATTGCTCCGGCAATTGCCGGAGCAACAAGATCACATCTTCCGCTGCACCATCATCTTCTTGATTTCGGCGATCGCCTTGGCCGGGTTCAGATCCTTCGGGCACGCATCGGTGCAGTTCATGATCGTGTGACAGCG
>JAGRGW010000178.1 GCA_020445315.1 Gammaproteobacteria bacterium | reverse complement strand
CGATGACCGCAACGCGTCCGCGCACCGATTCGCGCGCGCGCAGCAACTGCAAGGGATAGGCAGCGCGCCGGCCAGTCCGCAGGAAGTTGCCGAGCCGGTAGCCGAATCGCTGCTGGAACGCGGCCAGGAATGCCGCGTCGTCGAGCGCCAGCACCTCGTCCACCTGTTCGTCGCGCACCGTCCAGACGACGGCGCAGCGGTCTTCGCTCATCGGCAGCAACGCGACCGGACCCGTGTCGGTGAAGCGCTCGTAGGCCACGTTGCGGTGTGGTCGCGATGGCGTGATGTTGGTGACGATCGCCGACTGGCCATAGGCCCAGCGCGACACCGGCAGGTCGAGTTGCTCACGGATCGTCGAGTTGATGCCGTCGGCGCCGACCAGCAGGCGCGTCGACATTGTCGTGACCACCCCGTCGCGTTCGACGTCGAGTCGAACGATGTCCTCGTCGTTTTCGAAGCTCAACAGCGACGCCGGCGCGATGATGTCGAGTCCGTCGATCTGCGGCAGTCGTTCAAGCAGCACGCGACCGAGGTTCCGCGCCGTGACGACGTAGCCGAGTGCCGGCACGCCTTCTTCGCCGGCGGCCAGGCGGGTAAAACCGAAATGGCCACGATCGGAAACATGGATGTCGCGTATCGGCGTCGTCGCTTCGGCCAACCGTGGCCAGACATCGAGTGCCTCGAATATGCGTCGTGTGCCATAGGCGAGCGCGATGGCGCGGTCGTCGTAGCTCGGCTGCGACTCCGCGTCGGGCTGGTAGGCCTCGATCAGCGCCATGCGCAGGCCACGACCGGCCAGTGCGATGGCCAGGCTGGCCCCCACCATGCCACCGCCGACGATCACCAGGTCGAAGTGTTGCGTGCTCATCGCGCCATCAACGCCTCGATACGATCGATCTCCTTGGGCACGTCGCGGCTGAGGACGTCCGGTTCTCCGCGCGTAACGAGCACGTCGTCCTCGATGCGGATCCCGATGCCCTGCCATTTCTTGGCCACGCCCTTGGCACCGCGCGGGATGTAGAGACCGGGCTCGACGGTCAGCACCATGCCCGGCTCGAGCAGTCGCCAGTGGCCGTCGATCTTGTAGTCACCGACGTCGTGCACGTCCATCCCCAGCCAGTGCCCGGTGCGGTGCATGTAAAAGCGACGGTAAGACTCGGACTTGATCGCGTTCGCCAGGGTGCCACGCAACAGGCCGAGTTTCAGCAGGCCCTTGGTCAACACGCGTACGGCGGCTTGGTGCGGGTCGTTCCAGTGGTTGCCGGCACGGACCTTGTCGATCGCCGCCAACTGCGCATCGAGTACGAGCTGGTACAGCTGGGCCTGTGGTTCGCTGAAGCGGCCGCTGACCGGGAACGTGCGCGTGATGTCGGACGCATAGCATTCGAGTTCGCAGCCGGCATCGACGAGCACCAGGTCGCCCGCCTTCAGCGGTTCGCTGTTCTCGACGTAGTGCAGCACGCAGGCATTGTTGCCACCTCCGACGATCGACGGGTAGGCCAGTTCGCGAGCGCCGTGCATCGCGCAGTGGTGGCCGAAGACCGACGCCAGCTGGTATTCGTACATGTCGGGTTCGACCCGGCGCATCAGTTGGCAGTGCGCCGCTGCCGAAAGCCGTGCGGCACGGCGCATCGTCGCCACCTCGGCGCGACTCTTGTAGAGACGCATCTCGTGCAGGAAGTGATCGAGGGCGAGAAACTCAATCGGGCCCTGCACGCCGGCACGTGCCCGCGCGCGGACCTGTGCGACCCAGTCGGAAACCCGCTTGTCCAGCGCCGGGTCGGTACCCATGGCAAAGAACACCCGCTCGCGCTCCTCGAGCAGGCCCGGCAGGATGTCGTCGAGGTCACTGATCGGGAACGCGTCGTCGGCGCCATAGTCGGCGGTGGCGCCTTCGAGACCGGCACGGTAACCGTCCCAGGTTTCCTTGTCGGGATCCTTCTCCCGGCAGAAAAGGATGTACTCGCCGTGTGAGCGGCCGGGCACCAGGACCATGACCGCTTCCGGCTCGGCAAACCCCGTCAGGTAGAAAAAATCGCTGTCGGGGCGAAACGGATGGTGGACATCGCGATTGCGTACCGCCTCGCGGCTGGTCGGCAGGATCGCGACACTGTTCGGGCCCATCATGCCCATCAGCTGCCGCCGACGGCGGCGAAACTCACTCGCGTTCATTCGTCGATTGTCCGGATTTCAGGTCTTCACGCACCAGCATGACGCCGGCGCGCAGGTACTCCCCGATCTCGATCAGCGCCGACTGACCCTCCTCATCGTTATCGGCACCCTCGGTATCGAGCAGGCCAATCTCGCCGACATCGCGCAACCATTCGCGCGACTCTGCCGACAGGCCTCGGTCAACCTGTTCGCCACCGAGACCGAAACCGTAAAGAAAGCCCTGGCACCAGTCGCGCACGGCGACCAGGCTGCGCTGGTTTACCTCGATGTCGGTGGGAAGCAGCAATGCAAACGTTGCCGCAATGTCGTCGTCAGCACTGAACACCGTCGCGAAAAGTCGCTCGAGCAGTACCCTGCATTCGCCCGCGAGCACGTCCGCCGGATCCAGCTCGGAATACAGTTCCTGCTGCCAGATGCGCCGGGCATCGTCGACGCCCGCCAACAGCAGGCCCAACGCGAACCCATGCAGTTCGGCAGGTGTCTGGTCAAACCCGGCTCGCTCGAGGGCAACAGCCATGTCGGCGTAATCCGGCAGCAGTGTGTCAGCGGTCACGGGAATCAAACGACGTCGGCAGGTTGATACAAAGGAAATCGTATCATGCCGCACCATTGACCCGGATAAACCAGCGAAACTATAGTCAGATGGATAACAGCCCATTGGTCCGATGACACCATGAGCCAGACCGACAAACAGGGGATCCAGGAGCAGGACCTTCGAGCACTCGAAGTCAGGGTCGAGGAATTGATCCGCGCCTGCTCGCACCTGAAAGACGAAAACAAGACCCTGCGCGCCCGGGAACAGGAACTGGTCAGCGAACGTGACCGCCTGGCAGAGAAGAACGACCAGGCACGTGAGCGTGTCGAAGACATGATCGGCCGGCTGAAACGCCTGGAGGACGAGGCGTGAGCAAGGCCGGCGAAGCGATCGCAGTCAACATTCTCGGCAAGGAGTACCGCATCGCCTGCGAACCCGGGGCCGAGAACGAACTCCTCAGCGCCGCGCGTTTTCTTGATGCCCGCATGCGCGAGGTACGTGGCAGCGGCAAGGTTATCGGTATGGACCGTATCGCGGTCATGGTGGCGCTCAACCTGGCGCACGAACTGCTGGAAGAAAAATCCGAGCAGGATTCGGCCG
>JAGRGW010000177.1 GCA_020445315.1 Gammaproteobacteria bacterium | reverse complement strand
TCGACCCCGAGCGTTACCGGGTCGTGCTGTTCGATCAGCGCGGCGCCGGGCGTTCGACACCGCACGCCGAACTGCGCAACAACACGACCTGGGACCTGGTGGCGGATATCGAGCGCATCCGCGAGCATCTCGGCATCGAACGCTGGCTGCTGTTCGGCGGTTCGTGGGGCTCGACGCTGGCACTGGCTTACGCCGAGACCCATCCCGAGCGGGTCAGCGGCCTGATTCTGCGTGGCGTTTTCCTGTGTCGACCGCACGAGATCCAGTGGTTCTACCAGCAGGGCGCCAGCCGCCTGTTCCCCGATTTCTGGGAGGATTTCGTCAGCCCGGTCGATCCCGCGGACCGGCATGACATGCTGACCGCCTACTACCGGCTGTTGACCGGGCCGGACGAGGTCCGCCGCCTGGCGGCGGCAAAGGCCTGGTCGGTGTGGGAAGGCCGGACCGCGACACTGGTATCGGACGAGCGGGTGGCGTCGCATTTCGCCCAGGCCCATGTCGCGCTGAGCATGGCGCGGATCGAGTGTCACTACTTCATGAACGATGCGTTTCTCGAACCCAACCAGTTGCTGGAGCGGGCTTCCCGGCTGGATGGCATCCCCGGCGTCATCGTGCACGGCCGTTACGACGTGATCTGTCCGCTGGAGAATGCCTGGCAGTTGCACGAGGCCTGGTCGGGCAGCGAGCTGTCGATCATCACCGAGGCCGGGCACTCGGCGACCGAGCCCGGAACACGCAGCCGCCTGGTCGAGGCGACGCGGGCGTTTGCGGAACACCTGCGCTGAATCGAACGCCTTAGCTCGACTGCCGCTGCAGGTGATCGAGCAGGCGGGCCAGGTCGGAGCTGGCGTCCGCCCCGATGTCGATGATCTCCAGCCCGGCCCAGTGCTGATCCGGGCTGTTGGCCGGCGCACTCCACAGTACGCGCACGCCGATCGGGATCTCGGCGCTCGCCAGTTCCGGCGGCAGGGCGGCGATACTCAGTTGCAGCACCCCGTCCTGGAACAGTTCCCGGTTCGCGATCAGCAGCAGCCCGCCGGTCGACAGGTTGCCGACGATGCCCAGTTCGCTGCCATCGAGCTTGTTATTGACCTGGAGCGCCGCTGACTGGGCTTCGATGCGGGGCGACTTTCGGCGTTCGTCCACCATGTTCGTTCCTATTGTCAGGTGTTAACCGAGTCTTCGAGCGCGCGGCGGATACGGCGCAGCGAGCGGGCGACGAAGCTGGAAGATTCCTGCTGCTTCGGCCGGATCTCGCCCTCGCGGATCTTGCGCGCCAGCGTCGTGGCCGGCATCAGTGCCACTTTGGCGCCGTGCTGGTCGACGAACAGCATGTTGCGTGTGTGCGGGTTGACCCACAGCAGCTTGACCGACTGCTCGGCGCTGCCGTCGGCGAGCTTGATGACGAACCAGTTGCCCGACTGGCGCATGAGCTTGTCGGCCAGGGCGAGTTCCTCGGCCGAGGCCGGCGACTCGCTTGCCGCCCCTTCTGCGGCGTCGGCTGTCGTTCGCACCACCGGTCGCTCGATCCGGGGGACCGGTGTACCGGGTTTTTCCGCCGGCGCATCGAGACCGTCGATGACGCGCTTGATGTTGTCCTCGTGGTGCGGGATCAGGCTGCCGACGGTACTTTGCAGTCGTGCCGCCAGGTCCTTGCGCATGTCGTCCTTCAGCGGGTGACCTTCGCCCGCGTGCACCGCGGTGGCGATCAACACCTCGCCGACGCTGTAGGCATCGGTCCACGCCTCGGAGTCGGTATCGAGTTCGCTGCGAAGCAGCAACAGCGTGAGATAGTCGGCGAACGTCGTCGACAGGAAGGTGATGACGGCCGGCGAGACTTCGACGCCGGCGGTGAGATCGTCGACGGTGTTCTGCACGATCGACTTGGCCTGTTCGAGGCGCTGGCGGCCACGCTCGGACTCCAGCGTACGGTCTTCGGCCGCCGTCGACTGCTTCTCGAGCCGCTTCTCGGCCTCGCCCAGTTCGGCGATCCTGGCGTTGAAGAAGTCGTCGTCGGGTGTCTCGACCTTGAGGATCTGCATGACGATGGCCTGCAGTTTCGGGTAGATGCCGGCACGCAGGTTGTCTTCCCGGACCCAGCGAATACCCGAATCCAGCATGCGCTCGAACAGCTGCCTCGCCGGGTGCGCGTTGTTCTCGAGGAAGTCGGGGCTCTGTACCGCGATTTTCAGGTAGCGCGTGTGCAGGTGGCTGAGCAGTGTCTTGACCGCGTTCGGCAGCAACTTCTCGTTCAGCATGGCCTCGAACAGCATGCCGACGATGTCGATGACATCCTCTTCCTTGGCGTCGAGTTTCTCGCGTCCGACCAGGCTCTTGATGATCTGGCGCTGCTTTTCCAGCGCACCCTTGACCTTGACCAGCAGGGTCGCGTCGACCTCGACCTTCGAGCTGATCGGGCCGGTCGGGATCGGCATCGGGTGCGGTGCCTCCTGCAGCACGCGGACGTCGGCGATCGCCTCGTCGACGTTGGCGGCCGTCGCGGTGATCGGCACGTTGGTGTGCAGCGGCGGCTCGTGGCCGCGCTGGCGGCGCCTTTTTTCCATCAGCAAGGAGCTGATCGCCGACAGCGTCTCGGCCGACGTCGGTGTCGTTGGCCGCACCCGCATCCGCTGCGGGCTGCCGAGGTCGGTATCTTCGTCGATCGCGGTTTCGTCGTCGCTGTCCGCGCCGCGCGACGGGCCGATGGACGGGTTGCGCTGGTAGTCGAACTTGATGTTCGGCAGGATGCCGATGTCGACCAGGCGCTTGTTGAAACCGGCGTACAGGTCGCCGAGGCGGCTCATGACGTAGCGGTCGAACAGGGTGTAAAACACCAGACGGACTTCTTTCTCGACTTCGAGCTTGCGGCTCGCCGGGTCGAACAGCCGAATGATCTGCAGCGGGTTGGCCGGGACATGCTCGATCGGCACCGGGCGGCCGCCGAGCAGCGCGGACAGGCGTTGCGACAGCGCGTGCAGTTCACCGATCTGGCGGTTGAGGATGCGCTTGGCGATGGTTTCCAGCGCCAGCGAGCGCTCGTAGTCTTCCTTTTCGACCAGGCTGAGCGTGTCGGCGCCGAGTTGGGCCGAGTTGTTCTGGTCCACTTTTATCGTTGTCAGGTTGTCGCGCAGGTTGCGATCGAACTCGTTGATGATCGCCTCTTCCTTCAGGTAGAACTCGCGCTGGGCGTCGAAGAACAGTCGCTGCAGGCGGTTGTTCTCGGCCGAATCGGCGAATTCCAACAGCACCTGGCTGGACGATTCGAACAACTGGCGGAAGCCTTCGACGAGGCTCGTTGCGACCTCGTCCTCCCATTCCAGCAGGATTTTCTTTACATTGGTTTGCATCGACCTGAATCCGTGGCCCCGGGGGCAGCCGCTGATCACTGAAGTGGCAGCATAATACCGTGTTTCAACGGCAGTTTAAGGTGGCAACTTGAATTTTACCGACGAACTTTTCACGGTGCTGCCCGCTTGATCGGCTTGCTGCAGCGCGTAACCGGCGCCAGTGTCGATGTTGGCGGCGAGCGTATCGCGGAGATCGGCCCGGGACTGCTGGTGCTGGTGGCGGTCCGGCCCGGGGACACCGAGGACAATGCAGAGCGGTTGCTGGATCGATTGCTCGGCTACCGGGTCTTCGCCGACGGTGACGGGCGCATGAATCTCAGTCTCGGCGAGGTCGGCGGCGGCCTGTTGCTGGTGCCGCAGTTCACGCTGGCGGCCGACACCCGCAAGGGGCGCCGGCCGGGCTTCTCGACCGCCGCGCCGCCGGCGCTTGGGGAGCACCTGTTCAGGCACCTGGTCGCGCGTGCCACGGCGCGAATGCCGGGGTGCCAGAGCGGCCGTTTCGGTGCGGACATGCAGGTCGGCCTGGTCAACGACGGCCCGGTGACGCTCTGGCTCGAGGGCTGAACGGCCCGTGCGTGACGTTCCGATTGCACCCGCCGAGGATGTTTCGCGTAGAATCAGAGCCTTGTCACCATTGACTGCAGCAGGATAGGCGACGTGGCCCGTAGTGCCCGCATAGAACGCAACACGCTCGAAACGCAGATCACCGTAGCCATCGACCTCGATGGCACCGGCAGCGCGCGGTTCGACACCGGGGTGCCGTTTCTCGAGCACATGCTCGACCAGATCGCGCGCCACGGACTGGTCGATCTCGACATCCGGGCCAACGGCGATCTGCACATCGATGGCCATCACACGGTCGAGGACATCGGTATCACGCTGGGGCAGGCGTTTGCCGCGGCCCTCGGCGACAAGAAGGGTATCGTCCGCTACGGGCATGCCTATGTCCCACTGGACGAGGCGCT
>JAGRGW010000015.1 GCA_020445315.1 Gammaproteobacteria bacterium | reverse complement strand
CAACTATGCGATCGAGGCGCTGCGGGACCTGGTCGCGACGATCAACGAGACCGCGCTGCAGCTCGACCAGGCCATGCGTCAGACCCAGGCGGCTGCCGGACACCTGGCGAAGGCGAGCGTGGCGCAGTCCAAGCAGGTCGCGAGTGCGACCGACGCTGTCGCCGGTATGGCCGCCCAGATCGAGGAAGTGTCCGGGAACTCGGAACGTGCCGCGGATGTGGCGCGTCACGCCGTGGGGATCGCCCACAAGGGTGGTGACGCCGTGAGGCGCACCATCGACGGCATGAACGCCATTCGGGAGACCATCCAGGAGACTTCCAAGCGCATCAAACGGCTCGGCGAGAGTTCCCAGGAGATCGGCAACATCGTCGAACTCATCAACGACATCGCTGAACAGACGAACATCCTCGCGCTCAATGCATCGATCCAGGCATCGATGGCGGGTGAGGCCGGTCGTGGTTTCGCGGTCGTTGCCGACGAGGTGCAGCGCCTGGCCGAACGATCCGCCAATGCCACCAAGCAGATCGATGCGCTGGTCAAGACGATCCAGGCCGATACCAACGAGGCGGTCAGTTCGATGGAGGCGAGCACCTCCGAGGTGGTCGGCGGCGCGCGCATGGCCGAGGACGCCGGCGAGGCATTGCAACGGATCGAGCAGGTATCGCAGGAGATCGCGCGGGCGACCCAGGCCATGGCCGGCAAGCTGCAGCAGCACTCCGGCGAGGTCGGCACGATCAACGACACGATGACCGTGGTCCAGCAGATCACGAGCCAGACCGCCGACGGTACCGAGAAGACGACCCAGTCGATCGAGACGCTGGCGAGAATGGCGGAGCAACTGCGTCAGACCGTGGCGCGGTTCAAGCTGCCGGATGACGACACGACGGCCATCTGAACAAGGCGGAGCCAACGATGAAGCCTGAACTGACACAGGACCGCAGCTCGCTGGGTTGGATCCGCGGCGATCTGGATCAGGCACTGCACGAAGTGCGTACTGCGCTCGAGGCCTACCTCGAGGGCGAACACGACCGCATGGGGCAATGCAGTGAACAGCTGCACCACGTGCAAGGCGTGCTCGACCTGGTGCAGGTCTACGGCGGTGCGATGCTCGCCGGCGAAATGGAGCGCTTGGCCGGAGCGATGGCGCAAGGGAGCGTGAAGCGTACCGAGAACGCGGCCGAGGCGCTGATGCTGGGCATCGTGCAACTGCCCGCGTATCTCGAGAAGATCCAGAACGGTGCTGCCGATATTCCGGTGGAACTGCTGCCGGTCCTGAACGACCTGCGCGCGGCCCACGATGCGCCGCTGGTCACCGAGACGTCGTTGTTCGCGCCCAGGCTCAATGCCCTGGTCGCGGCGGAGGCCGTGCAGCCGGGCAGCGGCAATCACCAGTTGCCGGCGCTGATCCACCAGCAGCGCGGGAGCTACCATCGCCACCTGCTGAACCTGTTGCGCGGCAACGATCCGGCGGGATCGCTGCGTGGTATCCGCGACGTGTTCGATACCCTCGGCAGCCAGGCCGGCACCGCGCGCCTGCGCCGCCTGCTCGATGCATCCGAGGCCTTGTGCACAGCGCTCGTGGACGATGCCGAACCGCCCCCGGCGGCGGTCAAGTCGCTGTTCGGGCAGGTGGACCGGGTGTTCAAGCGGGTCCTCGACCAGGGCGAAGAGGCGGCCATGCTCGAGTTCCCGGTCGACCTGTTGAAGAACATGCTGTTCTACATCTCCCGCTCGAAATCCGAGAGCCCGTCGGTCGTGGCGATCAAGCGCTCGGCGGGAGTCAGCCACGGTTTCCCGGTCGATGGCGATGCCGGCCGCGCGGCAGGGCCCGCGGCGGGTGCCAACCGCGAGATGTATGCTGCCGTCGCCGAGGCGCTGGGACAGGACCTGCGCGACGTCAAGGACCAGCTGGACCTGTACATACGTGGCGATCGCCGGCAGTTGAAGCGGCTGACCGATCTCGCCCCGGCAATTCAACGCATCGGGGACACGCTCGGCATGGTCGGTCGCGGTGACCTGCGGACGCGCCTGAACCGGCGCGGCGACGAGTTGCGCGAGGTCGAGCGCACCGACGTGGCGCCGCTGGACGACAGCCTGATGGGACTGGCAGGTGACCTGCTGCTCGTCGAGTCGTCGCTCGACGGTCTGGGTACGCCTACTGCCGCATTCGCCGTCGAGGACGAAAACGCGGCCAGCCGCGCGGCGAGCAGCGTGTCGTCGGCCGAGATGCAGCAGCACATCGGCGCGGCCGTCAGCGAGGCGGCGGTCGAACTGGCCAAGACCAAGGACGAGATCCTGCAGTTTCTGGCCGCACCGGACGACCCGGCGCCATTGCAGGAGTCGGCGCCGCGTCTGCGCAGTGTCGTCGGCGTTATGACCGTGCTGGGCATCGACGAGGCGGCCGACGTGATTCGCGCCATGGCGGGTTACGTCGAGGACCTGGCCGGCGGAAACGTGCAACTGCCCGACGCGACGCAACGGGACGCCATCGCCGATGCACTGGTGGGCGCCGAACTGTACATGCAGGGCCTGGTCGAGCCCGGCCAGAGTCGTGAGCGCCTGATGTATGTTGCCCGCTGCGGCCTCGCTGTGCTCGGGCTGGGCGCGACGGAAGACGCTGTCGCGGTTGAGGCCGAGGCCGAATCGGTCGCTGTGACGCCGCCCGCGCCGGAAGCTGAACTCGCTGAGCCGTCGCTCGAAACGGTCGACGAGCCGGTGCTTGAACTCGAGTTGTCACCTGTCGCGGAAGACGGCACGGCGCAGATCGACCTGGAGCCGGTCGAAGACGTCCTGCAGCCAGCCGACCCCGAGATGCTCGCCGCCGAACCCGAACCCGAACCCGAACCCGAACCCGAACCCGAACCCGAACCCGAACTCGTGCTCGTGCTCGATGCGGAACCGGTACCCGAGACCGGGCCGGAAGTCACCGCTGTTGTCGAGCCGGAACCGGAATCGGCCGAGGTTGACGAGATCGACCCGGAGATCCTGGAGGTCTTCACAGAGGAGGCTGAGGAGGAACTCGGCGTCATCCAGCGCCTGTACCCGCAGTGGCGCAGTTCGCCGGCCGACGAGGAGGCGCTCGCCACGATCCGGCGTTCCTTCCACACGCTCAAGGGCAGCGGCCGGATCGTCGGTGCGCACGCCGTCGGCGAGTTCGCCTGGTCGATCGAGAACCTGCTCAACCGGGTCATCGACGGTACCGTCGGGTTGTCCGACGAGGTGCTGAACCTGCTCGACGACGCCGTCGCGATGTTGCCGACCCTGGTCGGCGAATGCCGTACGACCCTTGCGGGTGTCACCGATATTGCGCCGATCCACGATCGGGCCTTTGCACTGGCATCGCCGGGGGCGGCTGTCGCGCCGGCAGAGGTTGTGCCGCCGGCTGTCGACGAGATGCTCCCTGCAGGGGCCTCGGACGAAGCGCCGCTGACCGTCGAGGCGATCGAACTCGAGCCGCTCGACGAGGATGCATTCCCGGACGCACTGGCCGAAACTATCGAGCTCGTCGAACCGCAGTTGCCGGACGATGGCGCAAGCGTCGTCGCTTCCGCTGACGAACCGGCTCAGCCGGCGCTGGTCGACGAACCGCAGGATGAATCCATCCTGACCGATACCGAAGCGCAGGACTCGGAATTCAGCGAACTCGACAGCTCTTCGTTCGGCGTTTCCGACAGCAGCCTGTTCGCCGTGTTCATCGACGAGGCCAACGGTCATATCCAGGCGCTCGGCAGCTTTGTCGAGCACGGTCGCACGCAGCCCGGTGCATGTGCCTTCGACGACAGCGTCCGGCGCGCGATGCACACCCTGCGCGGCAGTGCCCGCACCGCCGACGTCACGCCGATGGCCGAGGTCGCCGAGGCGTTGGAAAAGCTCGGCGACACCCTGGTTTCGCAGCACCTGCCGGCCGACGACCGCGTGCTCGGCGTGTTCGAGCGCAGTCACCGCTTCCTGCTCGACGTGGCTGCCGCTGGCGACGCGGAGGGCGCCGGGCGGTACGAATGGCGCGGCTTGCAGGCCGATATCCTGGCCCTGCACGATACGCTGGCCCATGGCGGCGCGGTCGCCGGGACAGCCGTGGGCGACGCCGTGGAGGCCGTCCCCAATCCGAACGACGCGGTCGACCCCGAACTGCTGGAAGTCTTCCTCGACGAGGCCAAGGAACTGCTCGAGGCGATGGAGGGCGAACTGGCCGACTGGGGTGCTGCCGCCGATGGCGATCTGTCTGCCGTGGCGCGCCTGCAGCGTACCTTGCACACGATGAAGGGCGGTGCACGCATGTCCGGCGTGGTCACGGTCGGCGACCTGAGCCATGCCATGGAATCGGCCTTCGAGAGCATCAACGAGGGTCGCGTTGCCGCCGACAATGGCCTGCGCTCCCTGGTTCGACATGCGGCTGACCACGTCGCACACGATATCGACCTGCTGCTCCGGGGCGCCCTGCCCAACGCTCATACCGCCGTTATCGATGGCCTCGAGGCCGCGGCGCACGGTCAGCCCTGGGATCCGGCGACGGCGATGGCGGCACCGGCTGCCTCCGACGAGACGCTGTTGCCCACGTTCGGCAGCGACAGCCAGTTGCTCGAGCCCGCTGTGGACAGCGACAGCCTGCTCGCCGAGCCGGTTGCCGACAGCGACAGCCTGCTGCTCGAACCGGTGGCCGACAGTGACAGCCAGCCGGTCGATGCCGATTCGATTGATCTCGGCGAGGATTCCAGCCTGTTGACCGATTCTCAACTGCTACCGGAATCCGAGCTGCTGGAGGACCCGAGCTACCTGGTGGGCGGTGCCCTGCCGCAGGAGCCCGGCGCGGTCGGCAGCGTGATCCCGGCGAATTCCAATGTCGTCCAGTTCCCGGCCCAGGGTACGGCAGTCGACGGCGAAGGGTTCGTCGACCGGCAGCCCAAACCGGTACAGCAGCCGGCGGCGAAGGGTACCACCGAGCGCGTCCGCGTCGCCTCGGAATCCCTGGACCAGATGGTCAACCATGCCGGCGAGGTCAGTATCTACCGGGCGCGGATCGAACAGCAGAACAGCAGTTTCGCCTTCAACCTCGGTGAACTCGGCCAGACCATCGACCGTCTGCGCGGCCAGTTGCGCGACCTCGAACTCGAGACGGAGGCGCAGATCCTGTCGCGCCACGAGCGCGAGGGCGACCTCGTGGCCGATTTCGACCCGCTCGAGATGGACCGTTACTCGACCATCCAGCAGTTGTCGCGTGCGCTGTCCGAGACCGTCGAAGACCTGTCCAACCTTGGCCAGTCGCTCGGCGACCTGAGCCGTGACACCGACACGCTGCTTTTGCAGCAGGCGCGCGTGACGACAGACCTGCAGGACAGCCTGCTGCGCACGCGCATGGTCAAGTTCGCCAGCCGTGTTCCGCGACTCGAACGCGTGGTTCGGCAGACCGCACACAGCGTCGCCAAGGACGCCGTGCTCAAGGTGGTCGGTGGCCACGAGGACATGGACCGCGCGATCCTCGAGCGCATGATGGGGCCGCTCGAGCACCTGCTGCGCAACGCCGTGTCGCATGGCATCGAGGATGCGAACACCCGCCTGGCCAATGGCAAAGCGCAGCAGGGTGCGGTGACGCTGGCGATCGCGCGCGAGGGTTCGGACGTCGTCATCACCCTCGCCGACGACGGCGCCGGGCTGGACAAGGCCAGGATCCGGGCCAAGGCGGTCGAGCGCGGACTGATTCCCGCCGACGCGCAGATTGCCGACGACGACATCTACCAGCTGATCCTGCAGCCGGGTTTCTCGACTGCTGAACAGCTGTCGCAGGTATCGGGACGCGGGGTCGGCATGGATGTCGTGCTGACCGAGGTCAAGCAGCTCGGTGGCACGCTGGAGATCGACTCGCAACCGGGCCATGGTTCGAGCTTCACGATCCGCCTGCCGTTCACGCTGGCGATTACCGATTCCCTGCTGGTCACGCTCGGCGAAGACATCTACGCGGTGCCGCACAGCAGCATGGATGGCGTCGTGCGCATCACGTTCGAGGACCTGCGTGCGATTTACGATGGCCAGATGACCAGCTACGAGTACGCCGGCCGCAAGTACAACGTGCGCTACCTGGGCATGATGCTCGGCACGCAGATGCCGCACCTCAGCGAGGCGCAGCGCTGGTACCCGCTGCTGCTGGTCCGTTCCGGCGAGCACCGTGTCGCGATCCAGGTCGACGGCCTCATGGGCAACCGCCAGATCGTCGTCAAGTCGGTCGGCGCGCAGCTGAGCACGGTACGCTGGTTCACCGGCGGCACCATCCTGGCCGATGGCCAGATCGCGCTGATCCTCGACATGAACAGCCTTGTCCGGGCCGACAGCACGCACCAGATGCTGGATGACATGGCTGAGCAGGTGGTCGAGCCGGAGGCCGAGGGTGTGTCCGTCATGGTCGTCGACGATTCGATCACGGTGCGCAAGGTCACGAGCCGCCTGCTCGAGCGCCACAACATGCAGGTCGTCACGGCCAAGGACGGCGTGGATGCCGTATCGCTGCTGCAGGAGCACAGGCCCAATGTCATGCTGCTGGATATCGAGATGCCGCGCATGGACGGCTACGAGCTCGCGCGGCACATGCGCAGCACGCCCGAACTCAGCCATATCCCGATCATCATGATCACGTCCCGGTCTGGCGACAAGCACCGCAAGCGGGCGTTCGAGCTGGGGGTCAAGCGCTACCTCGGCAAGCCCTACCAGGAGTCGGAACTGCTCGAGAACATCTACGCGGTCCTGGCGGATGCCGCCCTATGAACGATGCCGTGACCGACGTCCGCTGCATGCTGATCCCACTGCACGAAGGCCGCCTGCTGTTACCCAACGCGGCCGTTGCCGAGGTCATCGGTTACCGCGACCCGGAGCGGGTCACGCGCGAGGAGCCGTGGCTGCGCGGCGAGGTGCACTGGCACCAGCGCGAGATCCCGGTGGTCGATTTCGAGCGCCTGCGCGGGCAGCCGCGTCGCAAGGGTGGGGTCAGGCAGCGCATCGTCGTCTGTTACGCAGCCGACGGCTCGCTGGAGCGACCACTGGTCGGCCTGGTCGCGCAGGGAATACCGCGCCTGTTGCGGGTCAGCCCGATGATCATCGAGGATGCGAGCAAGCCGCTCGACCCGGAGTCGCCAGTGCGGATGACGCTGCAGGTCGATGGCGAACACCTGTCGGTGCCCGATATCGATCACATCGTGCGGCGTTGTGCGATGGTGGCCAGCGGCGCCGGCGACGCCTGACCGGACCGCGCTTCAGCGGAAGTCGCCCCATAGCGCCTGCATTGCGGCCAGGGCCGCCAGTGGCGCGGTCTCGGTGCGCATGACCCGCGGGCCCATTCGCACTGCGCGATAGCCGCAGGCAATGGCCGCCTGCCTTTCCGTTTCGTCCAGGCCACCCTCCGGCCCGATCAGCAGGCTGATGCCGCCACCGGGCGGTTGCAGGGTTGGCAGCGTGTCCCCGGCCTGGTGGTGCAGCAGGATGCCGTCGCGGTGTTCCTCCAGCCAGCCGTGCAGGTCGGCGGCAAAGTCGACCGCTGGAATGCGTGCGCGGCCGGACTGTTCGCAGGCACTGATGACGATGCCGCGCCAGTGCTCCAGGCGCTTGCGTAACCGGTCTCCGTCGAGCTGTACGACGCTGCGCTGCGTCGCCAGTGCGGTGATGTCGGACACTCCCAGTTCGACCGCCTTCTGGATGGCGAAGTCCATGCGCTCGCCGCGCGAGATACCGATTCCCAGCGCGACCTGCAGGACGTCTTCCGGCGCGGTCGCCAGCAGCGCCTCGATGCGCGCCGTGCAGCCGCGGCGGTCGCACTGTACCAGCGTGGCCGCCAGGTCGCGGCCATCGCCGTTGAACAACGTCAGCGAATCGCCGCTGCGCAGGCGCAGCACCTGGAACACGTAGTGCGCGGCACGGCGATCGAGCTCGACGGTTTGTCCCGTATCGAGCGCGGATTCGACGAACAGGCGGGAAACGCGCATGTCTCGCCGGCAGGGTCGTCAGCTCAGGCCGAGTCGATCCCACACCGCCAGTGTCGGTTCGGCCTGGTTCATCGTGTAGAAGTGCAGCCCGGGGGCGTCCATGTCGAGCAGGCGCTGGCACAAGTGCGTGACGACGTCGGTGCCCAGGGCGCGGATGCTGGCGACGTCGTCGCCGTAGGCCTCGAGCCGCTTGCGCAACCAGCGCGGTATCTCGGCGCCACAGGCGTCGGAGAAGCGGACGAGGTTGCTGAAATTGGTGATGGGCATGATGCCGGGCACGATCGGTATGTCGATGCCGCGGTCCGCGCAGGCATTGACGAAACTGTCGTAGGCGTCGGCGTTGTAGAAGTACTGGGTGATGGCCGAGTCGGCGCCGGCATTGACCTTGCGTTTGAAATTGTCGAGGTCACGCTCGAAATTCGGCGCCTGCGGGTGCATTTCCGGGTACGCGGCGACCTCGATATGGAAACGGTTGCCGTGCAGTTCCCGGATCAATGCGACCAGTTCGTTGGCGAATTTCAGGTCGCCGATCGAGCCGGCGCCGGCGCCCGAGGGCAGGTAGCCGTGCAGGGCGACGATGCGCGAAACACCCTGTTCTGCGTAGCGCTGCAGGATCGCGGCCAGTTCGTCGCGCGTGCTGCCGATGCAAGACAGGTGCC
>JAGRGW010000014.1 GCA_020445315.1 Gammaproteobacteria bacterium | reverse complement strand
GACATCATGATGCCGCGCCTGGATGGCTACCAGACCTGCGCGTTGATCAAGAACAACGAGCTCTACAGCAGCATCCCGGTGATCATGCTGTCGAGCAAGGACGGTCTGTTCGACCGCGCACGCGGCCGTATCGTCGGGTCGGAGCAGTACCTGACGAAACCCTTCACCCGGGACGAGTTGCTGAGCGCGATCAAGACCCACGCCAGGAAAGCGGCCTGACCGGCCACGTCCGAGGACCCAGCGGAACCGCAATGGCAAAGATTCTGATAGTTGACGACTCTCCGACCGAGTTGCACGTGCTCGGCAAGATCCTGCACCACGCGGGTCACGAGACATTGACCGCGAACGATGGCGAGTCGGGTATCGCGATGGCCAAGGCGCAGAAGCCGGACGTCGTGCTGATGGACGTGGTCATGCCAGGGCTGAACGGCTTCCAGGCCACGCGCAAGCTCAGTCGCGACCCCGAAACGCAACAGATCCCCGTGCTGATGGTCACGACCAAGGACCAGGACACGGATCGTGAATGGGGCCTGCGGCAGGGCGCCAAGGGTTACCTGGTCAAGCCCGTTGACGGCCACGAACTGATCGACAAGATCAACGAATTGCTGGGGTGATGGAAAAAATCGAACTGGTCGACGATCCGCTGACCGCCGCCGAGGCGGTTGCCGCGCTGGCCGATCTCGAACAGCGCTACGAGGCCACTGCCCGCGCGCTGCCGCAGTACGCCACCGATGCCACCACCTGGGACGGGCTGGTGTTCAGTGTCGCCGGTGTCCGCGTCGTGGCCGCGATGAACGAGGTCAGCGAGATGCTGCCGATGCAGGACCGGATCACCCGCGTCCCCGGGGCAAAGGACTGGGTCGTCGGCCTGGCCAACGTTCGCGGCAGCCTACTGCCGATCATCGACCTGCAGCTTTTCCTGCGTGGCAAACCCGTCGTGGTGTCGAAATCGACCCGTATCCTCGTATTGCGCCAGCAGGGGTTGGTCACGGGGTTGCTGGTGCCGTCGGTACAGGGCATGCGTCATTTCGACCTGGGCGGCCGCCGTGCCGGTGCGCGCATGAAGGGGCCACTGGGCGCCTACGTGTACGAGGCATTCGGCATCGATGGCGAAGTCTGGCCGGTCATGAGCATGGTGGCGCTGGCGGCCGACCCGGCGTTCCGGTCCGCCGTGGTCGCTTGAACGATGCACGTGCCGAAACGGATGACTGAACGTTCCCCGGTAGCGGGGGCGTCGGATGAACACAGAATCACCGGCCGTAGCGGAGTACGCGGTCGGTCGCGGATCCTTGCAGGAAAAATCAGATGAAACCAAAGGTCAAGAAATCACGGACAGGTAACCGCACGATCGCGCTGCTGGCGGTGCTGACGCTGCTCGCGATCATTGCCGCGATCGCCGCGTTCGCCTACGTGTCGCGTATCGAGGGGCACGGCGAACAGTACTTCGCCAGGGCCACCGAGCAGCAGGTCCTTGGCCAGAAGGTCGCCAAGTATGCACTCGAGGCATCCGCGGGTGACCAGGCCTCGTTCAGTCGGCTGCGCGAGGGCAGGGACCGGTTCACGACCCTGATGGGTGAACTGAAGAGCGGTGCCCCCGCCGTCGGCCTGCCGCCGGTGCCGGCCGCGCTCGCCACGCCGCTGCGCGAAGTCGAAAATCGCTGGCTGGCCATGCGCGCCTATGTCGACGAGATCCTCGGCAACCAGAAGAGCATCCTGTCGATACGTGAGTACGTCGATGTCATCAACACGACAGTGCCGCGCCTGCAGGAGGTCTCCGAGGACGTGGTCAAGGCCCTGATCGATACCAAGGCGGACCAGCAGCAGGTGTTCGTCGCATCGCGGCAGCTGATGCTGGCACAGCGTCTCAGCGACAACGTCAGCCGGGTACTGGACGGCGGTGCGCAGACCGCGGTCGCGATCGACCGCTTCAGTCGCGACGCGCAGGAGTTCGGCGACGTCCTCAACGGGATGCTGCAGGGCGACGACCGCCTCGGTGTCGCGAAGATCGGCAACGCCGGGGCGCGCGGCAAGGTCAGCGACGCAGCGCAACTGTTCGGCCTGGTCAACGAGCAGGTGGCCCGCATTATCGAAACGGCGCCGAACATACTGCCGGCGCTCGAGGCCACCGGCGAGGTCATTCCGGCGTCGGATGCACTGGACAGGGCGACCGCCGAACTGGCGGCGCAGATGGGTGACAGCGGCCAGGCCGGGGGGCTGCCCGGTGGTCCGTTGATGGTGACCGGTCTCGGCGTGCTCGCGGCCGTGCTGTTGCTGGTGCTCGGTCTCGCGCTGCTGCGCGATGCGCGTGCACGGGCGCAGGCCGCCGACCAGCAGAACATGCGCAACCAGGCCGCTATCCGCCGCCTGCTCGACGAGATGGTCGACCTGTCCGACGGTGACCTGACCATCGAGGCCACCGTGACCGAAGACATCACCGGCGCGATAGCGGACTCGGTCAACCAGGCGGTCGAGGAGATGCGCAGCCTGGTAACGACGATCAACGAGACCTCGGTCCGCGTTTCGGCCTCGGCACAGGAGACACGCAGCACCGCGGCGGCTCTCGAAGAGGCATCGGATCACCAGCGCAACCAGATCGAGCGTGCGTCGGCGACGGTAAACCAGATGTCGCAGGCGATGAGCGAGATGGCCGCCGATGCCGGCAAGTCGGCCGAGATCGCGCAGCAGGCGGTCGAGATCGCCTCTGCCGGTGGCGGCACGGTGCGGCGCACGATCAGCGGCATGGACAACATCCGCGACCAGATCCAGGAGACCTCGAAACGCATCAAGCGCCTCGGCGAGAGTTCACAGGAGATCGGCAACATCGTCGAACTGATCGAGGACATCGCCGACCAGACCAACATCCT
>JAGRGW010000176.1 GCA_020445315.1 Gammaproteobacteria bacterium | reverse complement strand
CCCAGTTCTCGTTGCCGTAGGCACGAAACCAGTTGCCAGCGTCGTCGTGCCATTCGTAGGCGAACCGCACGGCGATACGGTTGCCGGTAAACGCCCATAATTCCTTGATCAGGCGGTAGTCGAGTTCCCTGTCCCACTTGCGTCGCAGGAACTGCACAATGGCATCGCGGCCCTGCACGAATTCGTCGCGGTTGCGCCAGCGGCTGCTGGGCGTGTAGGCCTGCGACACCTTTTCGGGGTCGCGACTGTTCCACGCATCTTCAGCGAGGCGGACTTTCTGCGTCGCCGTTTCCTGCGTGAATGGCGGCAGCGGGGGACGTTGATCGTTCATGGCGTTTCTCCACGGTTGGTGAGGCGGGTACGCAGCGCGGCGTTTTCTGACTCAAGGGCATTGAGGCGTTCATGCAGCGGGCGCACGGCCTCGTTGATCTGCTGCTCGGTGAATCGCGCGGTGATGTGCTGCGAGCAGTTCCAGTCGTAGGCCTGCAGGTGCAAGCGGAATATGCGTTCGAGTTTTACCTTGTAGCCGGGCACCGAGGCCCGCTGTGTCAGCACTGGGTCGTCATCCAGCGCCAGCACTTCGACGCGCACGTACATCTTCAGTCGCGCGCGCTGTGCGTAGTCCATCAGCAGCAGGCAGGCGCGGCCGTCCGCGCTGGCATTGCCGGTACTGATGTACTGCCGGTTGCCGCGGTAGTCGGCGAAGGCGAGCGTGCGTTCGTCGAGCACCTTCAGAAATCCGCATGGACCGCCGCGGTACTGCACGTAGGGCCAACCGGTCTCGGATACAGTCGCGATATAGAAGCCATCGCGTTCAGCAATGTAGGCGGCAACGTTGTCGCTGAAGCGGTCGAACGCGCGGTGGCCCTTGAAGTCGGACCAGATCCGGTCGGCGTTCATTTGCTCCTGCACCGTCCTGACGGCGGGCGTCAGCGCAATGTCGAGAAAGCGGTAGGCCATGCAGAGTCTCCCGGTGATTGGTGAACGAGCGCCCGGGACAGCTGTCCCGGGCGATGCACGTCAGGCGGCCTCGTTGGTGCGGATCTCGGGGAAGTCGATATCCGTCTTCGCGACCTCGTTGAGGTAGTTCGTGAAGCTGTTCTCGGCGACCAGGGCGACGATCTCGACGATCTGTGCATCGCTGAAGCCCGCCGCACGCACGGTGGCCAGGTCGGCCTCGCCGACGTGACCGCGTTCACGCGCAACCTGGGCGGCGAAGTGAACCGCGGCGTTGGCCTTGGGGTCTGCCGACGCGCCCTTGCGGTTCAGGGCGATCTCTTCCGGACTGATCTTCGCGAGGTTGAGGCCCAGGTAGGTGTGGGCGGACAGGCAGTAGTCGCAGCCGTTCACCTGGGCGACGGCGAGTGCGATGCGTTCACGGGTCTTGGCGTCGAGCACCTTGGTCAGAGCGCCGTTGAAGCCGGTGTACGCGGTCAGCGCGGCCGGGCTCAGGCCGATCAGGCGGAACAGGTTGGGGACCGAGCCGAGCTGCCGGCGTACGGCATCGAGCGTGGCCTGCGAGGCCTCGGGTGCGTTGTCGATCGAAGGGATGGCGATGCGTGACATGGTGTTCTCCTTGCGGGTTGAGGGCCTGCTTGGCCCGGTGAGAAGAACACTAGGGGCTTTCGAAAAGAAAGATAATCCATCATTATCGAGAACCACTATTTCAAAAAACGAGATAATTAATGGATCGACTGGAAGCCATGTCGATGCTGGTTGCGGTCACAGAGCGGGGAAGCTTCTCGGCCGCGGCGCGCGCCCTGGAGGTGCCGCTGGCCACGCTGAGTCGCAAGGTGTCGGATCTCGAATCCCAACTCGGTGCGCGACTGCTAATCCGCACCACGCGCAAATTGACGCTGACCGATGCTGGCATTGCCTATGTCGCATCCGCGCGCCGCATCCTCGAACAGGTCGACGAGGCCGAACGCGAGGTGGCCGGCGAGTTCACGCAGCCGAAGGGCGAGTTGGTAATCACGGCGCCGATTATGTTCGGTCGCCTGCATGTGCTGCCGGTCGTCGCCGGGTTCCTCGCCGAGTATCCCGAGATCAGCGTGCGTCTGCACCTCGGTGATCGCAATGTCGACCTGATCGACGATCATGTCGACATGGCCGTACGGATCGGCGCGTTGCCAGACAGCTCGATGGTCGCAACGCCGATCGGCAAGATGCGCACGGTGACCTGCGCGAGTCCTGCCATTCTTGAGCGCTACGACATACCGGATCGGCCCGAGGAGTTGCTGGATTATCCGTGCATTGCGGTGGAGATCCCGTTGCCGACACCGGCTTGGCGATATCGACTTCCCGGTTCTGATGTGGCACTAGAGATACCCGTTGTTCCGCGTCTTGCCGTTACGACGACCGAAGCCGCAGCGCAGGCGGCCATACAGGGGGTCGGCGTGACGCGACTGCTGCATTACCAAGTCGCCGAAGCAGTTGCGCACGGCGAGTTGCAGATCGTCCTCGAGCCCTATGAGCTGGAGCCGGCGCCCATCCATTTGGTCCATGCATCGCGTGGCCGCATGCCGCTGAAGATGCGGCGTTTTCTCGATTTCGCCGCACCGCGGCTCAGGGAGATTCTTGGCCGGATCAGCGACACTGGGCGCGCTTAGCCGACTGACTGTGGCCGATATCCCGACGACCAACGAATCGGCCTGAGTCGCCCCCCAGCGTCAACGCCAAGGGATTGGAAAGGCCCTGATGGCGGCTGATTTGAAACACCGGCATGTCGAACGTGTCACGGTGCGCGCATCACACAGCTCTGTCCCTACCAATGAGAAAAGCGGCTTTGTCGTGACCGGGCCGCCCGGTGAACTCCAAGCAATCCAAGGACTGAACTACGTCCCGATGGAACTAATTTGTGACAGCTGATCTTTCCACGGCTCCCAGCGACGGTACTTACCCTGAGCAAACCTTGGGACTTGAGCTGTAGCCGAGTAGGTAGAACACCTCTTGCTGCACTTCATGGCCAGCCAAAAAGTCAAATCGACCCACAGACGTTGCGATGACCTGTCAGACCGTCCGGCTCCTCACCTCGCTTCGCCGGATTGACCCAGGTAAATCTTACGCGGAGCGGCCCCCGCGCCAAGGCATCGCCTGGCACGCGTGCTGCCCTGAATCGTGGCGCGATCCTGACGGTCGTGGCCGGCTGCCGAACGTGTGGCAACGACGATGGCGGCTCATTGCCTTGCGTAACGCAGTGACATCTCGCCGGCCTGGTAACGCTTGATCAGCGTGCTCAGATAGCCCAGCGGCGAATGCCGTATCACACCGTCTTCCAGGGCACCGAGCCATTCGGTGGCGACGATCTCCGCATCGGCCGGCGCCAGGCCCTGAAGCAGTTCTCGCGCCGAAACCACGAGATCCTCGCAAAGCCAGTCAGGCGAATGCAGCGGGGCACCGGTAGATTTTACGCTCGCGTCGCCATAGGTGTCTGTGGGTGTTGTGGTAGTTGTTATTAGTTCGTTCGATTCCGTATTAGTTATTGCACCCGGGTCAGCCGAATCGGGTGGGACCGGATCCGGTTCTGCCGTTTCCGGCAATGCCGGATGTGGTACCGGCAACTCGGACACGGTGTAGGTGCCCCCGCGCATGCGACCCTGCTCGTCTCGCCGGCGCTGGTAGTGCAGGTAGCCGGTTTTACGGAGTTCTCGCAGCAGGCTGTAGATGCCGTCTCGCCCCAGGTTGCCACGCTTGATCAGGTCGCTGACGTAGACCCGCCAGTCGTCGGGCCTCGACAGCAGGTAGGCCAACAGCCCCCGGGCGGCCCACGACAGCCGGCTGTCCTCGACGGCGGA
>JAGRGW010000175.1:1353-1829 GCA_020445315.1 Gammaproteobacteria bacterium | reverse complement strand
TTCCAGTTGAACGACGGCGAGCAGTTGTACGACAGCAGCTGGCCCGGGTTCTCGGCCAGGACCGCCTGGGCGAATTCACGCGCGAAGCCGATGTCCGGCTTGCCGGTTTCACACCAGACCAGGTCGGCATACGGCGCGTAGGCGACGCCACGGCTGATCGACTGCTCGAGGCCGTTCTTCACGCGGTAGAAGCCCTCGGCAGTGCGCTCGCCGGTCAGGAACGGCTTGTCGTTGTCATCGACATCGGAGGTCAGCAGGTTGGCTGCCTCGGCATCGGTACGCGCCAGCACGATCGTCGGGACACCCATGACGTCGGCCGCGAAACGCGCGGCGATCAGCTTCTGCACGGCCTCGGAGGTCGGGACCAGTACCTTGCCGCCCATGTGGCCACACTTCTTGACCGCAGCGAGCTGATCTTCGAAATGCACGCCGGCCGCACCGGCACCGATCATGTTCTTCATCAGTTCGAAGGCGTT
>JAGRGW010000175.1:0-1246 GCA_020445315.1 Gammaproteobacteria bacterium | reverse complement strand
GCGCGCTTGAAGGTGTTGTTGATGCGACGGACCATCGTCGGCACCGAGTCGTAGGCGTACAGCGACTGGTCCGGGTACATGGTTTCGGAGGTGTTGCCATCAGCGGCAACCTGCCATCCCGACAGGTAGACGGCTTCCAGGCCGGCCTTGGCCTGCTGCATCGCCTGGCCGGCGGTGATCGCGCCGAACGCGTTGACATAGCCCTTCTTGGCCTTGCCGTTCACCAGATCCCAGAGCTTCTCGGCGCCGCGGCGTGCCAGCGTGTACTCGGGCTGAACCGAACCACGCAGGCGGACGACGTCCTCTGCGCTGTAGCCGCGCTTGACGTTGGCCCAGCGCGGGTTTTCGGCCCAGTCTTTCTCGAGTGCTTTTATCTGTTCTTCACGGTTCATGATCTAACTCCTGTCGTTACATCTAGTTTTGCTGTCGCGCCGCGCCGGAAGATGACAACCTGCCCGACCTGGCTATCTCGATATGCTGCGTTGCAACAATCTTGTAAAACTAACCCGCAAGTGGCGCCGAAATCAAACCCGAGGATTGCCTCAGCAAATAAAGCGCGGGCCCAAGAATTATTTTTTTTAGTTTTTATAATCAGGGCTTTATCATTATTTCGATCGAATGCTGCACCGCATCATGCAAAACCAATGCAGAGCATTGATAAACTCGATCCTCGACCATCCCCGAACCGGCCTGAAATTCCCGTCGGGATACGTATTTAGCTTCCCGGTCGAATCAGGTGGTGTCGCTCTGCACCCCCCGATCCGTTACACAGCGCGGAAGTCCACCCGCGCAACGGGCGATGGCGACAGGGCGAATCGGCCAATACGCCGGCCGACCCACCCGTCTTGAACTCCCGCGGACAGCGACCGGCAAGCGTTCGAACCGCGGCGGGGGGCTACCCTTGCCTGGCCTTTAATTCGATCCGACGCGCGTGCAGCACCGGCTCGGTGTAGCCGTTTGGCTGCACCCGCCCCTTCAGCACCAGGTCCAGCGCGGCGGCGAACGCGACACCGTCGAAACCCGGTGCCATCGGCCGGTAGGCCGGGTCGGCCTCGTTCTGCTTGTCGACCACGGCCGCCATCCGCTTGAACGTCTCCAGCACCTGCGCCTCGTCGCAGATACCGTGGTGCAGCCAGTTGGCCATGTGCTGGCTCGAGATACGCAGGGTCGCGCGGTCCTCCATCAGGCCGACGTCATTGATGTCGGGTACCTTCGAACAACCGACGCCCTGGTCGATCCAGCGCAC
>JAGRGW010000174.1 GCA_020445315.1 Gammaproteobacteria bacterium | reverse complement strand
AGTTTTCCGATAGTATTGCCTGACATTGATGACCGCTTCTCGAGCATGGACCCCCGGCCGAATGACCGAAGGTGCGCAACATAGATTGGGATTCTCCACCACCGGCGGCCGCAGGGCCAAGGCGGAAAAGATTCTGGCTATTCTAGCCGCTGCAGGCAGTCCGCTAAAGCCTGCCCACCGGGTACTCGATCTCGGCTGCGGCAGCGGCGAGATCGCGAGCCACTTGGCCCGGTACGCCGAGGTCAGCTGCGCAGACGCCATCGACCAGCGCACCCAGGGCCAGGATCTGCCGTTCCAGGTCGCCGGCGACACGCTGCCGTTCGCCGACCATGCATTCGACGTTGTCGTCTCCAATCATGTCATCGAACATGTCCCGGACGCCGCGAACCATCTGCGCGAGATCCATCGCGTGGTACGTCCCGGTGGCACTGTCTACCTGGCCACCCCGAACCGCTGGTGGCCGTGGGAGTTTCATGCCCACCTGCCGCTGCTTCATTACCTGCCGGCCGGTCTGTTTTCGCGTCTTGCCATGCGCTGGGGCCGCCTTGGCGAGCCGGTCCGCCTGGTATCACTGCGAAAGCTGGTACGCCTGGCGCGCGGGCACTTCGACATGGAGAGCTGGCATCCGCGCGTCCTGCACGATCCGGCACGTTTCCAGATCCACTGTTCAGCCACCGTCGCCGGCCTATTGGGCCTGGTTCCACAGCGCCTGCTGGGCATCACCGCGGGTCTGCAACCCACGCTGATCCTGTTATTGCGGGCACGGTAATGGAACAGCGCGACAAGCCGGGGCTGCTGGTCCTGACCACGACCTTTCCACGCTGGGCCGGAGACCACGAGCCGCCGTTCGTCTATGAACTTTCGCGGCGACTGGGCGATGACTTCGACATTACCGTGCTGGCGCCGCATGCGCCCGGCGCTCAGAAAGACGAGATCATGGACGGCATCCGGGTCCGGCGCTTTCGCTACGCACCCGACCGTCTCGAGAAGCTGGCCTACGATGGTGGTATTCCGACCCGCCTGCGTCTCTACCCGTGGCTGGCGCTACTGCTGCCGTCGTTCCTGCTGGCACAGATCGGCGCCGCGCTGCAACTGGTCCGGGAGCGGAATCCCGCGGTTATCCACGCGCACTGGCTATTGCCCGGCGGACTCATCGGTGCCATTGCCAGGGAGCTGCTGCCGGGCAGGCACAGGCTGCTGATCACGGCGCACGGCGCCGACGTGCATTTGCGTGACCGCTGGCCGGTCCGTGCATTGAAGCGCCTGGCAGTCGAATCGGCGGATGCAGTTACCGTCGTCAGCCACGCGATGAAGGAACGCGTCCAGCCGCTCGTGCCCGAGGGCACCCGCGTGGAAGTGGCATCGATGGGCGTCGACCTGCAGACCCGCTTCGTTCCCGCCGCACAACGGTGCGAGGCGGAAAGGCTGGCCTTCGTCGGCCGCCTGGTGGAAAAGAAAGGCGCGGCCGACCTGCTCGAGGCCCTTGCATTGGTACGTGAAAGGCACCCAGGCGTGCAACTCGTCCTGGCCGGGCATGGACCACTGGAAAAAGACCTGCGCGCACTCACTGCACGGCTGGGATTAGAGCAGGCAGTCGAGTTCCGTGGCAGCATCCCGAACCACCGGCTGCCCGAGGTGTTCCAGCGCGCCCGCATCGCGGTGCTCCCGTTTCGCACCGCAGAAGACGGCGACACCGAAGGGCTCGGGCTGGTCGCGGTCGAGGCGATGGGTTGCGGCATCCCGGTCATCGTCGGTGACGTGCCCGCGATCCACGATGTCGTCGCCCACGCGGAAACCGGCTGGCTGGTGCCGGCGCGGGATCCGGCCGCGCTGGCGGAGGCGATCATGCACCTGCTCGAAGACCCTCTGCTGGCTGACCGGCTGGGCACGAACGGTCGTCATCACGCCATGCGCAATTTCGACTGGTCGGTCGTGGCCCGACGTTACCGCGACATCCTGAACGCGCTCAGCGGCTGAACGCACCATCCCTCACCGCCTCGAACAGCTCGCTGTACTCACGCACCATGCGCTCCAGCGTGAACACCTGTTCAACCCGCGCACGGTTGAACTCACCCATGCGCGATGCCTGTGCCGGGTCGTCGGCGAGCCTGCGCAACGCCGCCGCGAACGCCGCGACGTCGTCGACGGCGCACAGCATACCGCCCTGGCCCGGCTCGACCAGTTCCGGCAACGCACTCTCCCGGCATGCCACGACCGGCAGCCCACAGGCCATTGCCTCGGCAACGCAGAGCCCAAAGCCCTCGCGCACCGAGGGCATGAACAGCGCGTCCATCGACTGGTAGACGGCCGGCATTGCTGCGTGCTCGATCCGGCCGAGGGGTCGCAACCGTGCACCGGCGGGATCGATACGGAGCTTCGACAGGTTGCCGTCTCCTAGCCCGGCCGTGTAGCAGATCTCGAAACGATCATCGAGGGCCGCCGCGAGTTGCGGCAACAGGTGCGCGCGTTTGCGACGATTGAGGTTGCCGCAGAACAGGACGCGAAACGGCCTGGGCTTACGCCGGCTGTTCGACGGGACGAAGCGTTCGTGATCGACGCCGTTGTAGATCGTGCGCATCGGTGGATCGACTCCCAGGTCCTGCCTGACCAGGTCACCCACGAAGCGGCTGATGGCGACGACAGCGTTCGCCCGCGTCAGCGTCGCCCGACTGAACCAGCGCAAGTCGCTGCGGTAGTGGAGATACTGCAGCCGGCTGCTGAACGGGGCCATGAAGCGGTCCGACGTGTAGTTGTGCAATGTCACCACCAGGGGCACACCGGCACGCGCAAAAAACACCCCGTAGTCGGCGCTTGCATGGACCAGCCCGGCATCGCGGCCGGACAGCAGCCGCAACGCGGGGGGCAACAGCGACAGCCAGGGCGAATAGGTGCGCAGCCGGTAACCGGGGATGCATCGGGCCAGGTCCCGATGCAGCACCTCGACACCGCTGCCGCGGGGAACCGGGCTGACGATATTCACGCCGGGCCTTCGCCGACGAGGCGGTCGAAGTGTCCTGCGAGCTGGCGGGTCAGCGCCCTGCGTTCAAAGAACCCGGTGAACGCCGGCCCCGGACGCCGATCGCCATCGAACTCGGAGGCCCGCCACCGCCGGTACAGGCGTTCCAGCGCATCTGCCATGTCATGCACGCCGTCGCTGCTGGACTCGAACGCGGACGAGTGCTCGCGGATCAACGCGACATTGTCGCCTTCGGGCGCAACGACCAGTATCGGCCGGCCGCTGCGAAGGTAGTCGTAGGTCTTGCCGGCCACGGCCTGGATTATGCCCGAAGAGGCGGCCTGGATCAGGACCAGCCCGTCTGCCGCACAGATCATCCCGGCAGCGCGCATGTAGTCGACCTCGTCGATGAATCTCACCCTGGCCGTGGCGGCGAAACCGTTGATCATCTCGACGATATCCGCCGTCTGCTGACCGACGATATCCAGCGCCACGTCACAACCACGCGCCCGGGCCAGCGCCAGGGCCTCGAGCAGGCGCCGTGGCGAACGCCCACCTATGCCGAATCGCCCGGCATACAGCAGGCGCATGGACCTGGCAGCGTCAGACACGGGACCCCGGCAGCCGGAAAATGCCGCCTCATCGTAACCATTTGGCAGGTAGGCCATCCGCGAGACGTACTCCGGGTAGGCGGAACGATACGCGCGCAATGCCGATGGCGTGTTCAGCAGGAGCAGGCTGGTCTCTCCCAGCAGGCGCCGCTCCAGGTGCGGGAACAGGTGCCGGTACAACAGCCGCTTCAGCCGGCTGCCCTCCTGGTAGGGATCCAGCGACCAGGCATCGCGGAAATCGACGACCAGCGGCACACCGTTCCTGCTGGCGGAGGCGGCGGCTGCCAGCGCCTGCGGGTATGGCGGGCAACTGACATAGACCAGGTCCCAACCGAAGCCGGGCGTGGCCTTCAGCCAGCGGTGCAGCACATAGGCCCAGCCGTAAGGTGTTACCTCGTAGGGGCGTTGCCACGGGGTCGTGCTGGGCAGACGTACGACGCCGGCCTGCTCGGCCTGGCCACCGTCGAGTGACACCACGCTCGGCTGCCAGCCGAACTCGGCAAGCGCACGGACGAAATAGGCCGACCGCAAACCGGAACCCACACCCCTGCCAGGTGGAAAATCGTAGGCGACAAACAATACGTTACGCACATCGCACCCCGTAGTCCGGGCAGTACGGCAGTGCGCTGCCGTCAGCGTTGAGCCCGGCGTACTGCTCCACCAGTGGCATCAGGTCCAGCCCGTCATCGCTCCAGTCTCGTATCAGCAGGCGGTCTTCGAACAGTTCGACGCGGCGGTGCACAACACCGCCGTACCCCTGGTGCCGCCCCTGCAGGCTGCTTGCGGTCGCCTGTTCGATCTTCGCCTGCGCCTGGTCGCCGAGACGCCAGGTGCCCTCCGCCAGCGAACCCGGCTCTGCATCACTGTCCCGTAAACGTGGTGCGAAGTGCGCCCGCACCGAGCGATAGGCATCACGCTCGGCGAGATCGGCCGTGTAGCGGTAGGTGCCGGGATCGGCGATCCAGTCTCGACCGTCGAGATGGAACGTGATGCCCAGTTGGTCGTTGTGATCGTGGTTGCCGGTCCCACTCAACCCCAGGGGGCCGCAACGAAAACTGAGCAGCAAACCGTCTCCTTTCAGCAGGTACAACCCCCACGCCGGATACGCATGCAGCGCAACCCGCGATGTATCGATGCTGCGCGGGAAAGGCAACACCAGCACATTGCATTGTTCCGCTGGAGCCGATGCGGCCAACGCGCCGATGTCTTCGCCCACCGTCCCGGGTGTGCAAGGCACCGGCAGGGTGCGATGGCTCGCCAACCAGCGAATCACCCACGCGTCGACGCTGTCGTCAGCGCCCACGTCGAACAGCGCCTCGATCGCACGCACCAGGTGACCATGATCCTCGCCGAGCTCGCGCCACTCCCGGTCTGCTTCCGCGGCGACGGGGCGGACGGGGAAACGGATGCGCGCCTCATCGGCGCCGAGTACTTCGTAGCGCGGACAGGGCTTGATGAAGCGGCCGCTGTCATTGTCGCCGATCAACAGCGCCCGGCCGTCCGGGCGGGAAACGGCGCGCGTGAACCCCGCGGCACGCCATAACCGCGCAACCAGCGCCTGGGGTAGACACAGGTGTCCCTCCGCATCGAGTAGCCCAACCCAGTCGATGCCGCCAGGAGTGAACCCCTGCGGCAGGCCCCGAGGGAGGCGGTTGTCTGCTGTCACCGCACGCCAGCGCCGGGAATCGACACCAAGCAGCAACGCGATGGTGTTCACCAACATGTCCAGCGAAAGGCGGTGGTATGACGTCGAGCCCTCGAAACCACTGCCGTCTGCATTCACCTGCCGCAAACCCTCCGCCAGCACCTCGCCCGTCGCCAACGCCAGCCAGGCATTCGACTCCGTGCCGGCCGGCAGGGCGGCCGCGATGAACGCCAGCCCACAGACATTGGCCAGATAATGGTTACCGCGCCAGTGCGGATCCCATTCCAGATGCTCAACGATATAACGGCCATGATCACGCAAAGCGCCTTCGAACAAGTCATTCAACGCCGAGGTTTCGCTGCCATGCGCCTCAAGAATCGAAAATGCGAGGATCCAGTTCGCGGCCCGAATCGCAACGTCCATTGCGACACGCCAATTCACTCCGAAACGCGGCGGATTAGACGCAACAAAGTCTCGGATCTCATCGACAATCTCAATCTCGCACGCATCAGCCAGATCGGGTGCTGTTGAATCATCCACGGCAAGCAGGGCCAGTTGCACGAGGTGATGCATCCGTGCGAGTTCCCACGGAACCTTAATGTCCACACCATGGCGCGGTCCCGGCTGAATCAAACGCGACCAGCGATCACAAGGAAACCGGTACCCGCTACGCCTGTCCGCATGCCAGTCAATTCGGGCATAGTCTCTCGAAAGTGACAATGCCAGGTTCTCGGCATACCGACGATTCGCACGATTGACCATTGGCTCGTGTTGCCAATTCCAAACACACCAACCCGACCCCAGGATGTCGAAGCGATGCGCAAGATAATGCGAAGCTATAGATTCAAGTGCTGCTGAGTCAGCGGCAGACAGCCTGATCGGAAACGATTCCGTACGTCGAGCAACAGACACTCGTGCGAAGCCTTCGCATCGGTAGCTGGAACGGAGCTGGTCGCGCAGCCACCACAGTGAGAACCGGATCAGCCTGATGCTCCTGCGTACTGCTCGTACGATCCTAAGCGTACTGACAATCAAGCTGTTCATCCAAGCGCTGAACGATGCGTTCGGCATGACGCTTCCAAGTGTGACGTTCCAGCGCTGCGACGCGGGCATTGGCTCCCAATTCTTCGCACAACGCAGGTTGATCTACCAACCGAATGATCGCCTCCGCCAGGGCCTGGACGTCAGATGGTGGAACCAACAAGGCATCTATCCCATCGCTTAGTACCTCGTTAATCTGTCCGAGACTCGAAGCGACGATCGGCCGTCCCATCGCCATGTATTCGAAAAGCTTGGTGGGTGAACCAAAAAAAGCACTGCCATCCGGATTTGGCACGTGCGGGGAAACAAGGATATCGCAAGCTGCGAGGTAGGCCGGGCCATCTGCCTGGGAAACCCGCCCGGCCAAGATGACAGAAGCACGAAGACCTTCCCGGTCTATGGCTTGTTTAACGAAGGTCATCTGTTGTCCATCGCCGATCATCAAGAGCCTCAACTTTCCCTGCAGATCCGCTCGCATCCGCAGAACTCGAGAAAAAGCCTCCACGAGCACCACCGCACCATGCCAAGGTCCGAACGTACCGATGAACCCGACAACGGTCTCATGCTCGAGCCCGAGTTGCTGACGTACTTCCACACCAGACAAATCGGGGCGATAGACATTGGCGTCGACACCATTTGGATTTATCAGAACTCTTCTTTCAGGCACGCCTCGACGAATCAGTTCTTCTGCCAGAACCTGACTGACAACCACGACCAAGTCCGCATTCATGAGGTTCAGTATTTCATTGCGTAAAGCAATAGCCTCGCTTTGCAGGACACGTCCCCAATTCCGGTTAATCCATACTTCCGAACCATTGTACTCGAGTACAAAAGGAACGCCGTGACTGTGTGCAAAAACCAGCCCGGCCGTGCTGTTCAAGCTGTATCGCTGGTACACAAAGCGCGGCAGTGATGCGCCAAACAGCCTCTCCAAATCGGATTCCAGCGACAGGTTCATGGTCAATGCGCTGATCTCCGGGATGTCCCATAACCCCGGTTCCGGGCGGACGATGTGCAAAGATATATCTTTGCTCACCGTCGGAATAACATCTGTGCTGACGAGATTTGCGCCATTTTGTAGGCGAGAAAACTCATTGATTACGCCGGCGACGTGAGTAACCGAGCCGCCAGATCGGAGGCCGAAAGTAAGATCGGTTCGAATATAGAGAATCGGACCCTCCCCGTAACTCCGCCGAACAATCTTTTCATTCTCGTATCGACGGATTCTTTGGTTATAAGCCCATCGGCCCACAACACTTACCCATGCCGCACGTAAGCGAACGATCAGGAAACGCAAGAGCGTAATCGCTGTGATCTCTCGTTTCTTTCCCTGTTCATCGACAAACCAGATTTCCCGCCGCGCGACCAAACGCAACAGAACCGCCTTATTGAATGGCTTGCGAATCAAATCTACATCATGGGTCAGGATGTTTGCATTGCTGTAGCGCCACAGGTCACGACGCAGTATGCCTAGAATTCCAACAGCCACGAAACCATCGAAAGGCTCCCGCGCCGAATCAGCATCCTCTAACTGTTGAACGCTTGCGTCGTGCAACGACAAGCTACCCCTCCGGTCAAACACGATTAATTCGTCCAAGTTTCGCCAGCTCATATCTCGTGATCAGCCACATGAGATATCCCGGTCCTATTTCGAAGTTATCTGATTGACCGTGTCCGACCGAAGAGTTCTCTCTCGTCGACACCAGGCAAGGGCGTAACCCGCCGCGACGAGCAACACGACTGCATAAGTCATGGTTAACGAAACAGCGGCTCCGTTGATTCCATGGGCCGGAATCCAACACATGCCCAAAACCAACTTCGTGATCAATGCAATTGCCGGTGTTATCACGACAATGAAAGGCATACCTTCTGCTGCGAAATAGTTCATCAGAATAGTACTGATAGAAAGGAATATCATGCCTGGGACCAAGAAGACATATACGGAAGCTCCAGGTTCATAGGACTTGCCGTAAAGCAGCACCAACATGTCGCTGGCCAACGGCAGAGATATGAGCCCAATCAAACTGACGATGAATCCGATTACGAAAACGCTGCGCCTTGCAAACAGCCAACGAACATTTCTATCCGATTCACGAGCAAGATACGGAAACATGATGCTCCCTGTAACTACGGCCACCATTGTAAGCAACTCACCGAGACCATACGCCACAGCAAACAGGCCCGTTTGTGCTTCGCCCAAAAAATGAGCGACTAAAATGACGTCGAGTCGAGCTACGAGCAAAAACAACAGGGTCGATAGGTACGCCCTCATACTGAACCCAAGGTTTTCTTTGAGCAGATTTAAGGAACAGGAGAGGCCATCGGATTGAACAACCAACCATCGAGCGACGACAACTGCCACGGCAATAGACGCTAGAAGAGTGCCACTGAAAGCAGTCATCGGACTCATTCGATCGAAGACCATTAAGCCCGACAGAAATCCGAGCACAAGCAGCTTTTCGCCAAGTTCAGCAAGATTGTGGCGCGCTGTTTCGTATAACCCGAGCAAGAGATTTCGAAGCAGAGTGAGAAACGTCAAGGTCGGAACCGCAGCAACGATCAGCCAAAGGCTCGTTTCTCCGACATGATCGACGGAGTTCCCAGTCGCGAGAGCCGCTACAGCCACCACGCCTGCCAAGCTGCCAACCACGATACTGACGCTCAGTGAATTGCCAATCAATCGCCCAAGCAGCGACCTGTTTCTTGCAAGCAGATAGGTGTTCGAGGAGTGCAAACCTAGAGTGGCAAACTGGGCCCCCAATGCAGCAACTGTGATTATGACCGCAAATTCACCCCTTCCATCGGGTCCCAAGGCGCGTGCGACGATCACTCCTGTCAGCATCGAAATCATTATCAACAATGCCTTGGAAAAAAGCGTCTGAATAACCCTGTCGATGAAATCTCTGGAATCAGCGTAGCGTTTGAACAATTGAGTCAACATGTACTCAACCAACCTGCCACGCATCGTCACCTGAACAGAAAGTTCTCCACCAGAGCGCCAGGTTGTATATCGGCCACAGGCTGACGCCGGCACCCAGGTCAGAGAGCCTGCGAATCTCGGCATAATCCAGAAGACCCGTTTTATCGCAGAACGCCGCCAACTCGCGACTTACCTGTTCGCCGAGCGCACCGAAGAACCACTCGTGCACCGGCACCCCGAAGCCCTGTTTCTTGCGATCGATCAGCTGATCGGGGACGATGCCCCTGACCGCCTGCTTCAGCAGGCCCTTCGGCACGCCACCGCGCATGCGGTCCGCTGGTGGCAGGCTCAACACCAGGCTGACGAACTCGTGATCGAGGAACGGCACCCTCGCCTCCAGGCTCGTCGCCATCGACATCTTGTCGACCCGCATCAGCAGCAGTTCGGGCAAGCGCAGGTTGAGATCGACATAGCTCATCCAGTTCAGGTGATCGTTGCGCCCGGCCGAGGTGAGAAAGCGCTGTCGAATCGGCGCCAGGACATCCCACGAAGTGTGGCCGGCGAAACGCCGGCGCAGGTCCGGCGAAAGCAGGCGCTGCTTACCGGCCTCGCTGAACGCCTCTGCACCGCCCCAGAACAGTGGCTGCGCGGACGCTGCGCGTCGCAGCCACTCGTACGGGCGACCGCCGGTGCGCCCCATTCGCTGCATCATCCACTGGCCACCGGCCGCCAGCGGCGGCCAGTTCAGGGCTCGCTGCATCTTCAGCCGGGCGTGCCACTGCGGGTAGCCGAAGAAGAGTTCGTCGGCCCCCTCGCCGACCTGGCACACGGTGACGCCGCTATCACGGGCCAGTTTCGAGACGTAATAGAGTGGGATGCAGACCGGGTCGGCAATCGGTTCGTCCTGCTGGTACGCCATCTCAGGCACGAAGCACAGCAGGTCGTCGACGGACAACAGCCTCTCGTGGTGTTCGGCACCGACCGCCGACGCCATCTGCCGCGCAAAGGGCAGTTCGCTCGGGTAGCTCTCGTAGTCCGCGTCGTAGCCGATGCTGAACGTACGCACCGGCTGCGAATCGCCCTCGGAGAACAACGCCGCATTGGTGCTCGAATCGACACCGCCGGAGAGAAACACACCCACGTCGACATCGCTGAGCTTGCGCAGCCGTACCGCCTCGCGCAGCGTCTGCAGCACCGCCTCCGGGCGTTCGCCAGGGGCGATGAAATCCACCTCTCCGGCGGCGGTCATCGCGTCCCAGTAACGCTCGACCTGCTGCCCGCCATGGGCATCTATGCGCATCCGACAACCGGCCGGCAGCTTGCGGATACCGGCGAACAGCGTCATCGGCGCCGGCGTGGTCAGGAACGTCAGGTAGTGGAACAGGGCCTCCTCATCGATCTCGCGCGCCAGCGAAGGATCCTGAAGCAGCGCCTTGATCTCGGAAGCGAAGAGCAATCGGCCGGAGTGTTCGGCGTAATACAGCGGCTTGATTCCGAGCCGGTCGCGCACCAACCAGAGTGTCTTTTCCGCGCCATCCCAAAGAGCGAAAGCGAACATACCGCGAAAGCGATGGACACAATCGATGCCCCAGGCGCGGTAAGCCTTTAGGATGACCTCAGTGTCAGAGTGGTCGGTCTGCCAGTTGGCGAACCCGAGCTGGATGAGTTCTTTTCGGAGTTCAGCGTGATTGTAGATTTCGCCGTTGAAAGTAAGTACTAGCTGGCCATCGCACATGGGTTGCGCAGCACTTTCTGACAGGTCGACTATCGCCAGTCGCCGATGCGCCAGCCCGACTTCCCGCTGGGGAGAGAGCCAGACCCCAGAACCATCTGGCCCACGATGGGCCATGGAGTCGCGCATACGGCAAATTAGCTCGACGTCAACCGATCTGGATGATTCTGTCAATTGCAGCATACCTGCAATACCACACATTACTGGATCCGCCTTACTTTCTTTTTTGGCGCAGACGATTCATCTGGTCGTTCACACACCCCGGTGTCTCAATGAGAAAGAACGACACATGGAGCCAACTTACTTTGCTGACAAAATTGCAATACAGCTACTTCTGACTACATTGCCATCCGAATTCAAGCGGGCATCGATCAATTTCAGCTCAGGATTGGCAGCTAAAATGCGCCGTACAGCAAAAAAAGGCCCCGCCATGAAAGGCTTTCTAAACCAAACTTCTGGTGGGTCGTAATCATGCAACGCTATTACCCCTCCAGCCTTAAGTCGCTTCGAACTCAACACAATATCTCGATACACACTATCTGCTCCATGGTGCCCATCGATGAAAATGAAATCGAAAGTGTCTTCAGTTGTAGCAAGGTACTCCGCGGAATCCGCCTGCACCAACTCTATGTTTCTATCCAATCCCAAACGGCCAAACAGCACGCTCGGACTATGAATATACCCAAGATTCTTCCAGTATCCATTTACGGGAGAATCAACATCGATGACGTCTACGGAGGTCAAATGAAAGCCGTCGCTTTCATGAGTCTGTTTGAGCAACAAACCAATAGCGGCACTCGTCCAACCAAGAAAGGTGCCAATTTCTAGAACCTTTGTTGGTCTTAATTGTCGGATGATTTGTGCCATCAACCGACGTTCGATCGACTCGCCGACATCAATGAAGCCAACACCTGATCGATCGGCAATCTCCTGAACTTCCGCGCAGGCATTCTGAATGGAGTCATCCAATGTGACCTCTTGCTGCGACCACTTGCCAAATCGGTCGACCGCAACCGAGTGACTTGGCACCCGATATAGGACATACCAATTGGCCAAGGCGTCTATGGCGCGAAATAGCGGTTCCGGGAGACGCTTTACAACATCAAATATTCTTCGACGAACCATGATTTTCCAAATTTATCGATGCCAGTCGATACCGAGTAAATTCAAAGAAGAGCGCGAACAAATCTCGCTCCATGTACTGCGCACAACCGCAGCAACCAATACATTCGAGGACTGATCAACACATGCGGCAAAGGTCCGGAATTCGTCTCAATCATCAATCCCTGCCGGCCCGGATTGCGTTTTCAACAATGCCTCGACCTCAAACGCAATCCGCATCGCCTGCAACTGCTGCCAAAGCGGTATAGGCCACTCCCTATCACCACGGATCGCCGCGGCAAAGGCCTGCAGCTCTTCCTTCTGACCCTTGTCCGGAATGGCTGACTGGATGCCCTTGCCCGCTAACCCGTTCAACTCGGTACGACGGTAGTCATCGAGCTCGGCAACGATACCGTCGCAATAGAACTCAAAGCGCTCCTTCGGATGATCCTTGTGACCGAGTGCCGTGTAGGTCAGGCTTGCCACGGATCCGTCGCCAAAACCCAGCGTCACAACGAAATTGTCATCACGTCGAAAGTGCGCGGTAGACGGTATGATCGACTTAGCCTGGACCGACACCACCTCGCTGTCGGCGAGGAAGGTAAACAGATCGTAAATGTGACAGGCCTCGCCGATGTTACGCCCGCCGCCCTCGGGGCCATGTACCCAGTGGTCCGATGGAAGATGGCCGGCGTTCATCCGGTAGTTGGCGATGAAGGGATTGAGCCGTTTCTTCGCCATGTCATGCACCGGCTCCAGGTGAGGAGAGAACCGGCGATTGAACCCGGTCAACAATATCGGTGACCGTTCGCGCCCGGCGAAAAACTGTTCGATCCGCTCGAGTTCGGTTGCGTTCATCGCGAGCGGCTTCTCCACCAGGACATGTTTGCCGGCCTGCAAGGCTCGAATCACCAGATCGGCATGCAGGTGATGGCGTGTCGCGATAAGGACAGCATCAACGTCGGGGTCATTCAATGCCTGGTCAGCATCAGTCGTCGCATAAGCGGCCTCGTATTGCTTCGCGACAGCCTGGGCATTGTGGCCACTGCGGCTGACCACGGCACGCAGCGCGTAGTCATTGCTGAGTCCCCGGATGTTTGGCAGGTGCATCCCCTTGGCGAATCCCCCCGCACCGATCAGCGCCAGTCTCACCCTGCCATCGACCCCGGTGACTGAGACCGCTGGATTGAAGAGGCGTGTCTCCGGCTGCGCATCAACCGGCTTTTCCGGGTAAGCAAGCACGATCATCAACGGCTTCACAGCGGCGTCACCAAGCTGGGCATAGGCAGCGCCGGCCTCGGCCAGCGGATACACGCGATCGATCAACGAGTCCACGCATAACCGCTTATCGGCAAGCAGACGAAGATATTCCTGCATGTTGCGGTTCTCCGTCCAGCGCACGTAAGCCGGCGGATAGTCCAGACCGTGCTCTTCGTACTGCTCGTCGTACCGACCGGGTCCGTACGACGTCGAGATAAAGAAGTCGATCTCTTTACGATAGATGTCCGCACGGTTGAGACTGATCGGCACATCACCGACCAGCACGGTACGGCCTTTGCGCCGACAGTAGCGGGCCGCAGCGCTCAGCACGGTTTCGTTGGCCGACGCAGCCGTGACGATCACGCCGTCGGCACCCAGTCCTCCGGTAAACTGCATAATTCTGACTTCGGCATCGCCATCGTCGGGCTCGACACCCAGATCCATGCCCAAGGCAAGCGCTTTCCCGACTCGATCGACTTGCATGTCCAAGCCAATGACGCGACAGCCATTGGTCTTGAGCAACTGGCAGGTCAACTGCCCGAGGATGCCGAGACCAAGCACGACAAAGGTCTCACCGAGCGTTGGCGCCGCCCGACGCACGCCTTGGAGTGCTATCGCACCGAGCGTGACAGTGCTCGCTGCCCCGAAATCCAGCCCGTCGGGTACGGTTACGGCAAGATTTTCCGGCACGCTGATGTACTCAGCGTGATGTGCGCATTGTGCACCGGCACAGGCGACGCGATCTCCAGGGAGGAAACGTTCAACGCCGTCACCTACAGCAACCACGCGCCCCGATGCCGAGTAACCGGTCGCCGAACCGGCCTCCATCTCGCCTTTGATCACGCGTGCGGTATGTCCAACACCACGCGCCGCAGCCATCTCGAGCGCCTTGCGAACCTTCCAGGGGTCTTTCAGCGCACGTTTCCATAACGGTGTACCACTGCTGCGGATACCGCTCATCTCGGTACCGATCGAGATGCACGATCGACTGACTTCGACCAGGATCCGTCCCGGCTCGCGCTGCGGTGCCGGGACATCCTCGACAATAGCCTGACCCTGTCGAATCAAGACCTGCTTCACGAACTGAACCCCCTCTCATTTTGGTCGGGCGGGGCGGCCGCGTGCCAGAGCAGCAACAACTCCTGTTCCTCGAGCTTCTCCCTGAGGGCATCGAATTCTTCGACATCTACGACCAGGGTGCGAATTCGTCGCTGCAGGTGGTGTTCGGTCTTGGCGGTCAGATCCAGCAGGTTTCGCCGGTCAATGTCACCCACCAGCACCAAATCGACAATCCCGGTATCACGCCCCTGGGCGTAATCGCCTGTTAGATAAGCCGCTTCCAACTTGCCGAGCCGCTGAATAATGCTGTCCAAGATTCGGTCCATCCCCAACGCCTTACGCACCATGGAATGCAACTCGGGGAACAACGGGTGTGATCGGACGGCGCTGTACTTTACCTGCCGCCCGTCCTTTTCACTGGCAAGCAGCCCGGCCTTCGTCAGCTGCTGTAACTCAGACCGCAAATGTCCCGGCGAGGCTTTGAATTCATTGGACAATTCCCTCAGGTGGGCACGACTGTCCGGGTTCAGGAAAAACCGCATCAGGATCTGCACCCGCATCTTGGAGTTAATGAGACCTGTGAACATAAATTAACTGTTCGGAAATTTAGTACAAAACTTGAGAGAATCTTGGCACATTTCAGCAATCGATGGTCAAAGGCTGCCGCGGCTGGCCGTCATCTATGCAGAACCCGAATTCGGAAAATGCCGTCACCGGCCAAATCACATGACTCGCGACATCCAAGTTTTGCTTGTGTTACTGGCTGTCTCAGCTGCGACCGCACTGTTGTACCAGTCCGGCCTCTCCGGCCCATTCCTCTTCGACGACCACGTCCACATCACGCAGAACCGCTGGGTCCATATTGATTCACTCGACTGGGCCGATCTGGCCCAGGCCTGGAACTCGTCGTTCAGCAGTTTTCCAGCCGACCGGCCACTGGCCCAACTGACGTTTGGCATCAACCATGCCGTCTCCGGACTGGATACATTAGCGTTCAAGCTGACCAACCTCGGTTTCCACCTGCTGACCGGGGTTGCTGTTTTCTGGCTGACCCGACTGGTTGCACGCGCCCTGAATAACGGCCGGCCGGATCCGCGTATCGAGGTCGGTGTCGCCGCACTGACCTGCGCCTTCTGGCTGCTGCATCCCATGCACGTCAGCACGGTGCTCTACACGGTGCAGCGTATGGCGCAGATTTCCACGCTTGGGACTCTCGTCGCACTGGCCTGCTATTTCACCGCCCGCCTTCGCGTTGCAGAAGGTCGGTCGGCGATTGCGTGGTTCGCGGCGGTGCCGGTAACCGGCCTGGCCGCTTTCCTGGGCAAGGAAAATGCGGTTCTACTGCCGCTGTTCCTCTTGGTGTCAGAGGTCACCGTCCTGCGCAATCTGACCACCGGTACCCGGGAGCCGCTCGTCCGTGGCGTTTGGGTGCTATTCATCGCCGCCCCCCTGTTGCTGGGGGTCTACTACCTGTTGAGCCACCCCGGGCTGTACAACTATTCCAACCGGCCCTTCACGCTCGAAGAACGCGTGCTGACCCAGGCCCGCATCCTCTGGCATTACCTGCACTGGCTGTTCGTGCCGGATATCCGGAGTTTCGGCCTGTTCCACGATGACATCGCACTGTCCACCAGCCTGACCCAACCGGTATCGACGGTCATTGCGATCAGCGCCCATGCGACGCTGCTGGCAGTTGCCCTGCTGAGCAGTCGCCGCTGGCCTACGTTCGCATTCGCCGTTCTGTTTTTCTATGCGGCGCACGCATTGGAATCGACGATCCTACCCCTGGAAATGGTGTTCGAGCACAGAAACTACCTCGCCAGCGTAGGCCCCCTGTTCCTGCTGGCTTACGCAATCGCCGGCGCTTCCGGCCGCCTTGGTGTGACCCGCCTGGCCTGGCTGTTCGGTGCCCTGCTGCTGGCGGCCTACGCTGCCGTCACCTTCGTTCGCGTAGACAACTGGAGCAGCTTCGAAAAATTCGTCGTCAGTGGCGTCAGCAACCACCCGGACTCGGCACGTTACAACTTCATCGCCGCGAAGACGCTGATCGGCACGCTCAATCGACACGATGCCGAGCGGCCGCTGCGTGCCGATATCGCGCGCCGACATCTCGAACGCGGCCTGGCCGCAGACCCGACCTGCACGAACTGCCTGTTCGGACTGCTGGTGCTCGACCTGCACCTGGACAGAGTACCGTCGGACGACCTGATGAGCAGGCTGACGGATGTCCTGCGCGACGGGCGGGTCGACGCAACCACCCTGTCGGTCGGGCAATTCAGTTTCCTGGTCAAGTGGCAGAAAAGTGGCGCCAGCACGCTGACCGACGAACAACTCAGGTCGATCTTCGATACAGCACTCGACAACCGCGGATGGAACCACACCGGTCGTGCCGGCATCCACGCCGCGTATCGGGAATACCTGGCCACCGTGGTCGGTGACCTGGATGGCGCACTCGAACAGGCCGACAAGGCGATTTCGACCTGGCCGGAACAGTGGGCCTATCATGTGCACAAAGTCGAACTTTTGATGCAGATGCAGCGTTATGATGAGGCCCTGGCCGCCATTGACGCCGCCATGTCGGTCAGCGACAACAACGGCCAGCGAGCCCGGCTCGAGCAGCTGTTACAGGCGATTCGGCAGGCAGCCGACGTGAACTAGCCCATGGACGAAACAGAACACCAACCTGACCTCAGTATCGTGATCCCGGCCCTGAACGAGGCCGGCAGCCTGTCCGAGTTGCTGCCGGCTGTCCGGGCGCTGTTTCCGCAGGCCGAGATCGTCGTGGTCGACGACGGATCGGCCGATCATACTGCAGACATTTGCGCCGACAACGGGTGCCGCTGCGTCCGCAATCCCTACCGCATGGGCAACGGCGCGGCGATCAAGCGCGGTGCGCGTGAGGCGCGCGGGGAATACCTGGCGATGATGGACGGCGACGGCCAGCATCGCCCCGAGGAACTACTGAAACTGTGGCAACGGATTCGGCAGGCCGACCTCGACATGGTCGTTGGCGCCCGACGCTCGGTGGACCACGCCAGCCTGTTCCGTCGCTACGGCAACGGCATCTTCAATCGACTGGCCACGTGGATGACCGGTCAGCGCATCAGCGACCTGACCAGTGGCATCCGGATCGTGCGTGCCACGCGATTCCGCGAGTTCCTGCACCTGTTGCCGAACGGATTCTCGTACCCGACCACCAGCACGATGGCGTTCTTCCGATCCGGCTACACGGTCGAGTTCGTGCCCGTCGACATCAGGCCACGACAGGGACGCAGTCACCTGCGCATCTGGCGCGAAGGCGTACGCTTCCTCGTGATCATTTTCAAAATCGGGTCGCTGTACTCGCCGCTGAAGCTCTTCCTGCCGGTCAGCGCCTTCCTGTTCGCCTCGGCGACATCGCTCTACGCCTACACGTATATCAGCGAGGGCCGCTTCACCAACATGAGCGCCCTGCTCTACATGACGTCGTTGCTGACGTTCCTGATCGGCATCGTCTCCGAGCAGATCACTAACCTGATGTTCGCGCGGCGCGAGCGCGACCTCTGACCCGATCGACCGGGCCGTGCGCCGGCTACCGGACTATTCCGGCCTGCCGGTCTTCTCTGCAGATGGATCCAGCCAGCTGTTGACGAGTTCGACGTCCGATTCGTCGAGTGCCCCCGACGCCTGGAACAACGTCAGCGTGTTCAGGATGTACTCGTAGCGCGACTGCGCCAGGTCACGCTTGGCCGCGAACAGGTCACGCTGGCTGTTCAGCACGTCGACCAGGGTACGCGTGCCGACATCGAAACCGGCCTCGGTCGCCTCGAGCGCACTGCGCGCCGAGACGTTGGTGGCCTCGAGTGCACCGACGCGGCTGATGCTGGACAATACGCCGCGGTAGGCGTTGCGGACCTGCGTACGCACCTCGCGCCGCCGCCTTTCGAGCAATTCCTGGGCCGCCGTGTACTGGTACCTGGCCTGCCGGGTGGCTGCCTGCACGCCACCGCCGGTGTACAGCGGGATGCTCAACTGCAGGCCGATGGTCCCATTGCGACCGTCGGTGGTTCCCCTGGCGGCGTCGTAATACACGCCGTAGGACCCCACCAGGTCAAGTGCCGGCGAGTCACCGGCATCCTGGAAATCAATCTGTTTCTTGGCGATCTGGGCATCGTACTGCGCCGAGATCACGCCCGGGTTGTTGACCAGCGCGGTATCGGCCCAGGCATCGAGGCTGACCGGCTCCGGGTTGTTCAGCGGGATCTGCCGGCGCAGCGGCGCAATCGACTCGATACGTTCACCGGTGATCTGCAACAGCGCTTCGATCGCGTTGTCGAGGGTGTTGTTGGCGGCGATCTCGTCGGCCCGCGCCTGGTCGAACCGGGCCTGAGCCTCGTGCACGCCGGTGATGGCGATCAGGCCGACGTCGAAACGCTGCTGTGCCTGGTCGAGCTGGCGCGAGATCGCCTTACGCTCCGACACCGCGAAATCGACGTTGTCGAACGCCGCCAGCACGCCGAAGTAGGCGTTGGCGACGCGCAGGATCAGGTCCTGCTCGGCGACCGCATAATCGACCTCCGCCTGTTCAACCTGATCATCGGCCTGCTCGACGCGGATCGACAGGTTCTTGCGGTAAAGCGGCTGGACGACCTGGACGGCGGCCGACGCATCGGTGTAGTCGACGGAACTCCTCGGCACACGCGGGTCCGTGATCTTGTCGTAGTTGTAGCCGGCATCGCCTGACAACGTGACACTTGGTAACAGGTTCGACTTGGCCAGCGGGGTTTCCTCCAGCACAGCCTGTCGATTTGCCTGCGCCGCCGCCAGGTCCGGGTCGTTCTCGCTGGCCAGGCGGTAGACCGCCATCAGGTCGGCCGCCTGCGCCTGTTGCAGCAGCGTCGCCAACGCCAGCGCGACAAGGGTTTTCTTCATCGTTTCCGGTCCCGTCGTTTTTTATCGCTACGATTGTTTGAATATACCAGATGCAGCCGGCGCCAGCCGTGACCGATTCGACGCCGAATGCCGCATCCCGGTTACGGCATGGGCGGTACCAGCAACTCCGGGTCTATGCGACGGTCCCGCAGGTTCATGCGCCAGTCGAGATGCGGCCCCGTGACCCGGCCGGTGGCGCCCACCTCGGCGATCAGGTCACCCTGCTCCACGCGATCCCCGACATCGACCAGCAACCGGCTCAGGTGCAGGAAACTGGACGTCAGTTTGTGGCCATGGTCGAGCACCAGGGTTCCCCCGGAGAAGAACATGTCGGGATCGGCCAGTGTCACGATACCGGCAGCCGGCGCGCGTACCGGCGTGCCGGTCGGAGCGGCGACATCAACACCGAAATGCGGCCTGCGCGGCTTGCCGTTGAGGATGCGCTGGCTCCCGTAGACTCCGCTGACCGGGCCGGTCACAGGCCACTCGAATCCCGCCAGCCAGTCCTGGCGGTCGTCGTCACGGGCGCGCGAGCGCTTGACCGCGACCGCATCGCGGCGAATCCGGGCCAGGTCCTCGGCACTGCGCGGCGTCACCTTGCCCTGCGGCAGCCCATCGATGCGCTGGATCCGGTACTCGCGCTGCTCGACTTCGAGTTCGCGCCGGTACCGCCCACCGTCCGGCAACTCGATGACGAGCTCCGAACGCGCCGGCGCATCCCGCGTGAAGCCGAGCAGAAAACGTCCGTCTGCGCTGACCCTGACCTTCTGGCCATCCTGGTAGACGACGCTGCCCGGTTGCGTCCTGCCAACCAGCATGCCGCCCTGCTTCGACGCCCCGGACAGGGTCACCGGAGTGGTTTCGGCAATCGCCAACCCGGCCAGCATGAATGCGAGCAGTGCAGGCACCGACAAATAACAAAGACGCATAAGAATACCCATCAATCTGTGGCGTTGGCCTGCAGTCTAAACAGCCTTTGGTAGAATTCGCCAATGCCGTCCGCGCCGCTGCCCAATTCCGCCCTCCGATCCGAAGCCTACACCTGGCCCGAGATGCTGCAGATGGTGGCACGGCATCGGCGTGAACTGGTCGCCGCCAACGTCATCGCGGTGCTCGGTGCGCTGGCCGCGGTACCGGTACCGCTGCTGATTCCGCTGCTGGTCGACGAAGTCCTGCTCGGCCAGCCCGGCTCGGCCGTGGGTTTCATGAACGGGCTGTTTCCCGAGGCCTGGCACGGCCCGGTGCTGTACATCCTGGCACTGCTTTTCCTGACCCTGATCCTGCGTATTCTCACGCTCGTTTTCAACGTCTGGCAGACGCGCGAGTTCACGATCATCGCCAAGGACGTCATCTACAGCATCCGCAAGGCGCTGCTGATGCGACTCGAACGCTTCTCGATGTCGGAGTACGAAACGCTGGGCAGCAGCACGGTCGCCTCGCACCTGGTCACCGATCTCGATGCCATCGACACTTTCGTCAGCCAAACGACGAGCAAGTTCATCGTCGCCGTGCTCAGCGTGATCGGCACCGCCATCGTGCTTTTGTGGATGCACTGGCAGCTCGCATTGTTCATCCTGCTGCTGAACCCGGTGGTCATCTACCTGACCACGATTTTCGGGCGCCGGGTCAAGCAGCTGAAGGCCCGCGAGAACCGCGCCTACCAGGCGTTCCAGGAATCCCTGGCCGAGACCCTGGACGCGATCCAGCAGATCCGCGCCAGCAACCGCGAACGCCACTACGTGCAGCGGGTCATCGATGCCGCCGGTCACATTCGCGACCACTCCGCCGCGTTCACCTGGAAGAGCGATGCCGCCAACCGGCTGTCGTTCATGGTCTTCCTGTTCGGCTTCGACACCTTTCGCGCGCTGTCGATGTTCATGGTCCTGTTCTCCGACCTGACCATCGGCGAGATGCTGGCGGTCTACGCGTACCTCTGGTTCATGATGACCCCGGTACAGGAAATACTGAACATCCAGTACGCCTACCTCGCGGCCAAGGCGGCGCTGGCACGCATCAACCGGATGATCGACGTGGGCCTCGAGCCACACTACCCCGGCCTGCACAACCCGTTCGCAGGCAAGGAAACGACCGGCATCCGGGTGGAGGACGTCGATTTCCGTTACGGCGACGGCCCGCTCGTGCTCGACGGCGTCAACCTGCAGATAAATGCCGGCGAGAAAGTGGCACTGGTCGGCGCCAGTGGCGGTGGCAAGACCACGCTGGTGCAGATCCTGCTCGGCCTGTACCTGCCGGAGAGAGGCACGGTGCGCTTCGACGGCGTACCCGTCTCGGAGATCGGCCTGGACGTCGTCCGCGACAACGTCGCGACCGTGCTGCAGCACCCGGCCCTGTTCAACGACACGGTCCGCAACAACCTGACGCTCGGGCGCGAGACAGAAGACGAGGCGCTGTGGCACGCACTCGACATCGCCCAGCTGACCGGTGTCATTCGCAACCTGCCCGACGGGCTGGATACCCTGATCGGCCGTGACGGCATCCGCCTTTCGGGCGGCCAACGACAGCGCCTCGCGGTCGCACGCATGGTCCTCAGCGACCCGAAGATCGTCATCCTCGACGAGGCGACATCGGCCCTCGACACGACGACCGAACAACAGCTGCATGTCGCGATGCAGCAGTTCCTGCGCGGGCGCACGACGTTGATCATCGCCCACGGCCTCAGCGCCGTGCGCCAGGCCGACCGGGCCCTGGTATTCGAGAGCGGCCGCATCGTCGAAGACGGCAGCCACGACGAACTGATCCGCAGCGACGGCCTGTACGCCAGCCTGTACCGGCACGCCGAGACCTGATGCCGCTCATCGACAGCGCGTTCCGACCCGCCTGGTGGCTTCCCGGCGCGCACCTGCAAACGCTGTGGCCGGCACTGGCGCGCCGCCCCACCGAGTTGGTGACGCACCGCGAAAGGCTCGAACTCGATGACGGGGACTTCCTGGACCTGGTCTGGTCAGGTCCACCCCGGGCGCCGGTCGTACTGTTCCTTCACGGGCTCGAGGGCGGCCTGCGATCACACTACGCCACGTCGACGATGCGGCGTCTCGCCGCCGCCGGGCTGCGTACCTGCCTGCTGCTGTTCCGCAACTGCGGCGACGAACCGAACCGACTGCCGATCAGCTATCACAGCGGCAAGACCGACGACCCGCAACGTGTCGTCGAGCACATCGTGGCGACAACGGGCGGACCGCCGCTTGGCGCGGTCGGCGTCTCGCTCGGCGGCAACGTCCTGCTGAAATGGCTCGGCGAACTCGGTGACCGGTCACCTTTGCAGCGTGCCATGGCGATATCGGTCCCGTTCCGTCTCGACGACTGCGCACGACGACTGGAACGCGGCTTCTCCCGCGTTTACCAGCACCACCTGGTCTCGCGCCTGCAGCGCAGCTACCTGCGCAAGTTCGGGCAGGGATCCGGGCCGCTCGATATGGATGTGCGAGACCTGCGCACGTTCCGCCAGTTCGATGACCGGGTAACAGCAGCACTGCATGGCTTCGCCGGCGTCGACGACTACTATGCGCGCTGCAGCAGTCGCCCCTTCATCGCGTCGATCCGTGTCCCGACGTTGATCCTGCAGGCCCGCAACGACCCGTTCATGACAGCCGACACACCGCCATCACCGGCCGAGTTGCCGGACAAGGTCTGGCTCGAGATGCCGGCGGATGGTGGACACGTGGGATTCATCGGTGGTCGCAACCCTTTGCGCGCACAGTATTACCTGGAACAGCGCATCGTGGACTGGTTCACGCGGCCACTCCCTGCCGACGTTTCAGAGATGCCCTAACCGCCGCGCGCAGCGGATGACAGGTCCCACAACGGCAGGAACACACCCAGCGCCAGCACGGCGACGAGCACGCCGATGACCGTGATCATGATCGGCTCGATCGCATCGGCCAGGCGCTTCAACTCGAACTCGACCTCGGCCTGGTAGTGCTGCGCGGTCTCTTCGAGCAACTGGTCCAGCGCACCGGTCTCCTCGCCCACGGCGAGCATCTGCAGCACCAGCGGCGTGAACAACCCGGTCGCCGCCGCGGTGCGCGACACGCTGTCACCCTTCTCGATGCCGGCGCGCATCGACTGGACGCGCTCGCTGACGAAGGCGTTGTCGACGACCCCGGCAACGACATTCAGCGCATGGATCAGTGGCACACCGGAACGGATCGTCAGCGACAGGGACTGCGCGAACCGGCCCAGGACGGCCTTGCGGATGATTGGCCCAACCAATGGCGCACGCAGCAGGACGCGCGACCACAGCAGCTTGCCACCGGGCTTCTTGCGCCAGGCGCGAAAACCGAACAGCGACACCAGCAACGCGACCAGCAGCCAGTGCCAGTAAGCGACGAAGAAATTCGACGACCCGATCAACACGCGGGTCATCAGCGGCAGTTCGGCGTTGTAGCGTGCAAACGCCTCGGCAAAGGTCGGGATGACGAAGATGTTCATGATCACCAACGCCACGACGATGGCGCTCATAACGACCAGCGGGTAGCGCACCGCCGAGCTGATCCGCTCCCGGGTCTGCTTCTCCACTTCGAGGTAATCGGCCAAATGACCGAGGGCCTCGTCGAGGCGGCCGGTGTTCTCGCCGACATGCACCAGCGAGACGAACAGCGGCGAAAACACCCGCGGATGCTTTGCCAGGGCCGCGTGCAGTTCCCGCCCGCCCTGCAGCTGCCGATGGACATCGGTCAGGGTCTCGGCCAGCGTCGGGTTGTCGGTCGTATCGGCCAGCCCCTGCAGACCGCGCAGAATGGGGACGCCGGCCTTGGTCAGCGTGCGCATCTGGCGCGCCAGCATGACGATCTCTTCGAGCTTGACGCCCGGTTTTCCGAAACGCAGGTTCAGGGATTTCGAGCGCTCCGGGACGGACGCGGCCGGATCGATCCGGATCGGGGTCATGCCACGACTCATCAACTGCTCGGCGACGAGTTGCGCCGACACGGCCTCCAGTTCACCCTTGAGTGGGGAACCCCGGCTGTCACGCGCTGTGTAGGCAAAGAGGGGCATCGAACGATATCCCGCGTCAGCTATCGCCGTCGCCGCCGATGCGTATCGCCTCGCTGAGCGTCGTCACGCCCTCAGCTGCCAGGTCGATCGCCGCGGCCGACATCGGCCTGAATGCCGGGTCGGCAGCCGCGGCCGCCGCGAAACCGTCTATGTCCTGGTTACGCAAGGCCACCAGCAGGTCGCCGTGCATGACCAGCAGTTCGTAGACACCGACCCGTCCGCTGAAACCGGTGTTGCCGCAACGCTCGCAGCCGGCCCCCTGTTTCAGGCCCGGCATTTCCCCGGAAACACCGTGCCTGGCCAGCCAGGCGAGCTCGTGCTCGTCGGGGACGTGGGGCAACGCACAGGCGCTGCAGATCCGCCGCACCAGGCGTTGCGCAAGCACGGCCTGTAGCGCAGTGGCGATCAGGTAACCGGGAGCCCCCATGTCGACGAGACGGCTGATCGTGCCCACGGCGCTGTTGGTGTGCAGCGTCGACAGCACGAAGTGCCCGGTGATGGCGGCCCGCAGGCCGATCTGCGCCGTCTCCAGGTCGCGCATCTCGCCGACCAGGATCAC
>JAGRGW010000173.1 GCA_020445315.1 Gammaproteobacteria bacterium | reverse complement strand
TCGCCCATGCGCATGACCGAGCCCTTGCCGAACTGTTTTTCGATCTGGCTCAGCGCCGCCGCCAACGCCTTCTTGCGGTTCTCGTCCATTGATATCTCCCGGGTAGTCTGCCTTGTCAGATGAGGATTGAGTCTAGTTTGTTCTCTTTTTGTTTTCCAGTGCTTTTTTCGCGGAAAATTCAGTCAAGCGGCCAGTGCGCAATCGGATGATAGTGGGGCGCATCGCCCGTACGGGATTCGACCAGCGCCAGTTTACGCACTGGCCAGGTCAGCGGCATCAGGGGCCGCAGGCCCTCGTCGTCATCGACGTGGCGCGCCAGCGTCAGGTGCGGGCGGTACGACCTCGCGTCGATCTCGAAGCCGTTCTGCCGCAAGCCGGTTTCCAGTTGCGCATGCAGGTCGAGCAGGCTGCCGGGTACCGATGTCGGCCCCGCCCACAGGACCCGTGCTTTGGGCCAGTGGCCAATCCGGTCGATGACGACCGAGAAGGGGGCGGGTACGACGTCGGCAGCCAGGCTCTTCAGCACCGGCAGACGATCGTCATCGACCTGGCCGAGGAAGTGCAGCGTCATGTGGAGATCGGCCCTGTGCTGCCAGCGTACCGAGGCCGACAGGTTGTGGGTCTGCCAGTGAAACAGCGCGTGTCGCACCTCGTCACCCGGCCACAAGGCAAAGAAGAGCCGTTTGCCGTGCCCCGACGTCAAGACACCCGCTCCAGCAATCCCGCGAGCGCATAGTCAACGGCGGCCGCGCGCACCTGCGCCCGGTCGCCATCAAAACGCTGGCAGACCGGTTCGGCCCCGGCACCTTCCGTTGCCCAGGCGAACCAGACGGTGCCGACCGGCTTGTCGGGTGTACCGCCGCCGGGCCCGGCAATGCCGCTGACCGCGACGCTGAGCTGCGCGGCGCTGCGCGCAAGCGCACCCGCCGCCATCTCGACGACGGTTTCACGGCTGACGGCCCCATGTCGTGCCAGGGTCTCGCCGGAGACGCCGAGCATCTCCTGCTTGGCCTGGTTGCTGTAGGTCACGAAGGCCCGATCGAACCAGGCGCTCGAACCGGCCAGGTCGGTCATCGCCGCGGCGATGCCACCACCGGTACAGGACTCGGCGCAGGCCACATGCCAGCCCCGCGCCAGCAACCCCTGCGCCAGCAACTCGATCACCCTGCCACGCTGCATGCCTTTGGCCTCACCTCGGTCCGATCCGTTACACTGCCCGCCCCGCAGTCGCACCACAGCATAACCGAACAGGGCTCGACGACATGAGTGATCAGCAAATCCTGGTGGAACGCAATCCGTCGCCAATGAAACTCGAGGTGCTCGGCGTCTACGACTGGCCGATTTGGCGCAAGGAAGCCTCCACGTTTCCGTGGACCTACCAGCAGCAGGAAACCTGTTACATCCTGCGCGGCGAATTCACGGTGACACCCAAAGGTGGCGAACCACAGCATTTCAAGCGCGGCGACCTGATCACCTTTCCCGAGGGCATGCACTGCACCTGGACGATCGAGAAAGACGTCGAGAAACACTACGACCTTGGCTGAATCGCACGGCCTGACCGGCACCGGAAAATTGGCTGCGGATCACGCGAAGTTCACAAGCCCACATCGCTCTGCTGAAGCTCTCCTTATCGCCCCGACGAATGGTCAATTTCCTCGGATCGATACCGATTCGGCTTAGAGATTCCCCTCGCTGCCACCGCACGCACGCTCGGAAATCTTCATAAATGAACGGCCTGGTCGCATCGTGAATTCGAGCAGCTCTCGTGGCATTGCCCCCTGAAGATGGAAATCGAAATGCAGCGCCAGGCCGGCAAGCAATGAACGCACCTGGAAAAGCGCGAGTTGACGTCCGATGCAATACCTTGGCCCTCGACCAAATGGGAGCGCGACAGAGGTGCGATCAGTCTTTTCTCCCAACCATCGCTCGGGCCGGAAGTCCAGTGGGTCACGGAAATGCGACGGGTCCCTGTTGACGTTGTACAAAGACAGAACAATGTTGGTGCCAGCAACAACTCTGCAACCCTTGAATTCCGCGTCTGCGATCGACTGCATGAACAACAGTGGCAGTGGTGGCTTGAGACGCATCGTTTCGTCAATCACGGCGCCAAGGTAGCGTGACTCCAGACCATTTCGTTCTACATCGCATCTCAACCCCTCGATGACCTTCCCGTTTTGCGCCAGGAAGAACAAGCTCCATGCCAGTACAGCCGCCGTCGGATCAAGTCCGCCCAACAGGATAGTAATGACATTACCGACCAACGCTTCGTCGTCGAGCCTTTGCGCTCCCTGCGCCATCACCAGGAGTCGCAGGATCGACCTAAACTCCGCTTCCTCGCTGGTCGGTCGGCCCGCACGGAAGATCTCGATGCGGCTTTCGATCAGTTCGGTCAAGCGCAGCAAGTTGCGTTGGATTTTCCGGTTCTGCGGCAACGGCAACCACTTCCAATACCTGACCGGCGACGTGATCCTGCTACCTATAGTTGGGAATATCCCATTCAGCAGCGGTTCGAAGTTCATCGGATCACCGAGACTGACTCGAGGATCGAGTTCCATCGAGGCTATCGCCATGGCATCGATCAGCAACTTCTGGAACTCGCTGAAAACGTCGACTCCCGATCCAACTCGCGCCAACGTGCGAAAACGTTGCCGGCAACGCGTCTCGATCGTGCCGAACATGGCCTGGTAGCGATCCAGCTCAAATCCGCGAAAACCGTCGTCCATGGCATGCCGCTGCTTCACCCAGTCGCTGCCTTCCGCCGCCAACAGCCCGTCCACACCGACTTCTTTCATCACGGATTGCAGGTTTGGGTGACGCCTGAACCCTCCCGGGCGATCGCGCATCACATTGCTGACGATGTCGATATCGGAGACCACGAGGTAGCGATGGTTCAGAGCACGAAAATAAAACAACGGCCCGAATTTTCGCTCCCAGTCGGAAAGCTTCACGTGGATAGCAGTTGGGTCAAGCTGCAGCGCATTGCCAACACCAATCAGGCCGGGAACGCTCGGAATCGCATAATCTTCGCTCACTACCGGTATTCTCTTCTGCTGGTGCGGGCCGGACCACCCTGTCGAACAAAACGAAGAACCCGCTCCCTCAACGAGCTTGATGCCGCGTCTTAGCTGGTGATTCCAAAAAAACGGGGAAAGGCCAGGTCGAGTACACCAAGCCCTGGAAAAAAGAGGCGCCCGATATACGTTGCCGCTGGTATCGCATGTCCTCAGACTATTGCACTCCGACTCCGCCACAGCCCGTAGTCAAGTGACTGGGAGTTTACCGGGCACTGAGCCAGAATAGCGGTGCAAAAAGGTTTGTGTCGGGAGCGCTGCCTGCGTGAAAGGCCGCCGTCCCAACGTGAAATTCAATCATTATTCCTGAATCCCCTGTGGCAATACAGCAAGTTACTCATACCCCAATGATGCAGCAATATTTACGCATCAAGGCCGAACACCCGGACCGCCTGGTGTTCTACCGCATGGGTGATTTCTACGAGCTCTTCTATGACGATGCGCGCCGCGCGGCGCAGCTGCTCGATATCACGCTGACCCAGCGCGGCAAGTCAGCCGGCGAGCCGATCCCGATGGCCGGGGTGCCCTATCATGCGGCCGAGAGCTACCTGGCCAAGCTCGTCCGGCACGGCCAGTCCGTCGCCATCTGCGAGCAGATCGGTGACCCGGCGACGACCAAGGGCCCGGTCGAGCGGCAGGTGGTTCGCATCGTCACACCCGGCACGGTCAGCGACAGCGCACTGATGGATGCCGACCGCGACAACCTGCTCGCCGCCGTTTACCGGCACGACGGGCAGCACGGCCTGGCCTGGCTCGACCTGACCGGCGGACGCTTCGTGGTCGAACAACTCGACGGCGACGATGCCTTGGCCGGGGAACTCGGACGTCTGCAGCCCGCGGAACTGCTGCTGGCCGAGGGTCAGGAGCCGCCTCCGGCAACGTCCGCCAACGGGCGCACGGTCACGCGCCGTCCGCCCTGGCATTTCGAATACGACAGCGCGGTCAGCCAGTTGACCCGGCAGTTCGGTACGCGGAACCTGGGCGGCTTCGGATGCGACGATCTGCCGCTGGCGATTCGTGCGGCCGGCGCGCTACTGCAGTATGTCGACGAGACCCAGCGCAGCGCGCTGCCGCACATTTCGCGACTGACCACCGAGCGCCACGACAGCGCCATCGTCATCGATGCCGCGACGCGGCGGAACCTCGAGATCACCGAGGCACTGTCCGGCGTACGCGAACACAGCCTGGCCGGGCTCCTCGACAACACGTCGACCGCCATGGGAAGCCGGCTGTTGCGTCGCTGGGTCAGCCGCCCGTTGCGTGACCAGGCCAGTGTGCGTGAGCGCCACGCCGTCATCGGCTGCATGCTAGACCAGGGCCTGCAGGACGCCGTCCTCGACCAGCTGCGCAAGATCGGCGACGTGGAGCGCATCCTGGCGCGGGTGGCGCTGCGTTCGGCCCGCCCGCGCGATCTCGCCGTGCTGCGCGACAGCCTGTTGGCATTACCCAACCTGGCGACGATACTGACCTCTGCCGAGCATCCGGGCCTGCAGGCCCTCACCGCCCGCATCGGCCAACACCCGGATATCTGTGAGCTGCTGCAGCGTGCGATCATCGACAACCCGCCGGTGGTGTTGCGCGATGGCGGCGTTCTGGCGACTGGCTACGACGCCGAGCTCGACGAACTGCGCACACTGTCGGAGAACGCCGATGGCTTCCTGCTCGATCTCGAGCAGCGCGAGCGCAGCCGCAGCGGCATCGATAGCCTCAAGGTCAGTTACAACCGCGTTCACGGCTACTACCTGGAAGTCAGTCGCAGCAAGTCCGACCAGGTGCCCGACGACTACATCCGCCGCCAGACACTGAAAGGCAGCGAACGTTACATAACGCCCGAGTTGAAGGCCTTCGAGGACAAGGTGCTGT
>JAGRGW010000172.1 GCA_020445315.1 Gammaproteobacteria bacterium | reverse complement strand
CGGCGGCCGGCTCGGGTTCGGCGGCCGGCATCACTGCAGCCGCCATAGACTTGGCCGCATCCATCGCCTCACCGGCCATCTGCTGCATGGCCTCGACCGGGCCACCGGCTTCAGCAACCGGTGCGGCAGCCGGCGCCGCGGCGTCGACACCGCTCTCGCTGAGCATGTGTTCGATCGCGGCGCGGATCTCGGCATCACTGACCATGGCGCCACCCTTCGGCGGCATCTGGCCCTTGCCCTTGATCGCACTGGCGGTCAAGCCGTCGATGCCGCCCTCGGCGCCGAGCCGTTGCGACCATGCCGCTGCGTCGCCGATCTTGGGCGCACCCAGTACACCGGCCAGGTGGCAGGCATTACAGGCGGCGGCTGCCACGTCGGCCCCGCTCTTCGGTGCCGCGGCGGCCGGCTCAGCCGCTGCGGGAGCCGGGGCGCCGGCAACGTTGACCCTGCCGACGGGCTTGATGCGATCGACAACGGCCGCGCGCAGACGCGGGTCTTCGCCACGCTGCTCTTCGACAGACCCCATGATCTGGTTGGCGGCGAACAGAATGATGACGGTGAAGACGACGAGGGCCCCCAGAATCATCATGAACATGCGCAGAAAAGCGGCGTCGTTTTGTGCAGACACGATTGTCGCTCCTAAGAAAATTCGTTACGTTTTCGGGTTAATCCCGGGAAAAAAGCCCGGAGATTATAGCGGCTCGACCGCCGGGGGGATACCGGCTGACGGTCAACTGCCGACAGGCGGACGGTAGTCGGCGATTTCGGCCAGTTTCGGGAGGTCCAGAATCTCGATGCGCTGACGCTCCGAGATCATGACGCCGTCGCTGCGCAGCTTGCGCAACACCCGGTTCGTGTGGACCGGCGTCAACCCGGTCAGCTCACCGAGCATTTCCTGGGTCAACGGAAACGGCAGTTCGTGCCCACCGCCCAGCAGCTGGTCGCGCCTTTCCAGACGGTGGTACAGCTCCACGACCGTGTACGCAATGCGCTGTTCGGCCGTCTTCCGTCCCAGACCCAGGATGTTGACCTCGCAGGTGTGCAGGTAATGCGCCTGGATGGCCGTGATCTGGCGCGCCAGGTCGGCGTGATTGTCGATCATCGCGTGCAGGTCCGCCTGGCGAAAACCGCAGACGGTCACGTCCGTGATCGCAAGGGCCCCATGACTGTAGACAGACTCGGACAACGGCGCGTAACCGATGAAATCACCCGGCAACGCGATTCGCAGCCCCTGCCGGCTGCCGTCGGAATGGTTGCGGTAGAGCATCAGCCAGCCACTAAATAGCGTGTAAGCCATCGTGGCCGGCGCGCCTTCCTGATACAAATGGCTGCGCGACGTCAGCCGGTACTGGGCCGTGCGTCTGGATTCGGCGTCCTGCAGGTAGTCGTCGGCAACGACCTGGAACAGCGCCTTGGCGCGTATCGGGCACTCGGCACATCGCGTCGGCGATGTCCTTACCTCTGTCAATTTATTGTTCTGCAAAATCACCCTCCTGGGGTCGCCTGGATTCCCCGTCCATCCACCCAGGAATACGTGTGTGGCCGTCTGAACGTCGAGCGCGAGCGGTCGTCGTCCGAACGATGTCGCATGACGCAGCATAATCCAGATCAGCGAAACGATACATATCAGATTTCACTGATAGAAACACGGGAAACGGCGATGCGCCGGGTGCCGGCACTTCCAGTTCGTGTAGACTTGCGGGGTTTTTTTGCAGATGCTGCGGACCCCCATGACCGAGCAACCGGCCCTCGAAGTCGACAAACTGTGCTGCGTCCGCGGCGACCGCGAATTGTTTCGCGACCTCAGCTTCGGCGTCGACCGCGGCGAGGTCCTGCACCTCAAGGGCCACAACGGCAGCGGCAAGACGACCCTGCTGCGGGCACTGGCGGGCCTGCTGCTACCGGAGGACGGCGCCATCCGCTGGCGGGGCGAGTCGATCCGATCCCTGCGCGAAGACTACGCGCGTCACCTGCTCTACCTGGGCCACCTGAACGCCATCAAGGGCGACCTGAGCGCAGTCGAGAACCTGCGCATCTCGGCAATACTGGACGGCTTCGAGATTACCGAGGACAGGGCCTGGTCGATCCTGGGCGAAATCGGCCTGAGCGGACACGAGGACCTGCCGACCAAGCACCTGTCACAGGGCCAGAAACGGCGTGTCGCGCTGGCCCGGCTGCTGGCCAACCAGGCCACGGTCTGGATACTCGACGAGCCATTCACCGCGCTCGACGTGGCCGCCGTGCAGATGCTGCAGGACGTGATCCAGCGCCATGTCGCCGGCGGCGGCATCGCCATCATCACCACCCACCAGGAGGTCGCGATGCTCGGCGATCAGACTCGCACCGTCGTGCTCGGCCGGCACCATGCTTGAGGCCCTGATCTGGATCATCCGCCGCGACCTGACCATCGCCATGCGGCGGCGGGCCGACATCTTCACGACGCTGATCTTCTTCGTCATCGTCGTCAGTCTGTTTCCGCTCGGCATCGGTCCCGAACTCGACACGCTGCGGCTGATCGCACCCGGCGTCGTCTGGGTCGGCGCGCTGCTCGCATCCATGCTCGCCCTCGAGCAGATTTTCTCGGCAGACCACCGCGATGGCACGCTCGAACAGATGCTGCTGACACCGCAGCCGGTGTCGCTGCTGGTCGTCGGCAAGGTACTCGCGCACTGGCTGGTCACCGGCCTGCCGCTGGTCGTGATGGCGCCGCTGCTCGGTCTGCAGTACGACCTGTCATGGCCGGGGCTGCAGGCGCTCGTCTTATCTCTGCTGCTGGGTACGCCGGCATTGAGCCTGATCGGCGCAATCGGCGCCGCCCTGACGCTGGGCCTGCGCTCCGGCGGGGTCCTGCTGGCCCTGCTGGTCCTGCCTTTATATATACCGGTGCTGATTTTCGGTGCCGGCGCGGTGGAAGCGACGGTGTCCGGCCTCGGTGGGCAGTCACACCTGGCGATGTTGGCCGCAATCCTGGTCGGTAGCCTGGTGCTGGCGCCGGTGGCCACCGCGGCCGCGCTGCGCGTTGCAGAGGACTGATGCATGGTCGATTCCGTCGGAACCTTGTGGCCGTTCCGGCGGTCAGCGAATAATGCGTCCCGCGAAGTGGAATACGGACAAAAAACCATGACAGCCGAATGCCGGACAGATCAAGGAAAAATACCCGAATTGATGCAAAATGCGCGGATCTCGTCGCGGCCACACGCGACCGATGACAACCGCATTCCTGACTAAAGGCCCCAACCCGCATGTCGCCGCGTTCAGTCCACTGGTTCAAGTTTTCGTCACCCTCAACGTTCTACCCGGTCGCCGGGAAGATATCGACGGTCTCGGCCGTGATCGCCGTCGTGCTGATCGCCGTCGGCCTGTACATGAGTTTTTTCGTCGCGCCGACCGACTACAAGCAGGGCGAGGGTTACCGCATCATTTTCGTCCACGTCCCGGCGTCCTGGATGTCGATGTTCATCTACGTCGTCATGGCCGGCTGGGCGGCCATCGGCCTGGTGTTCAATACGCGACTGTCGGCGATGATGGCGCAGGCGCTGGCACCGACCGGGGCCATGTTCGCCTTCCTGTCGCTGTGGACCGGTTCGTTCTGGGGCAAGCCGATGTGGGGCACCTGGTGGGTGTGGGATGCCCGCATCACGGCTGAACTCATCCTGCTGTTCCTATACCTGGGATACATGGCGCTGCGCTCGTCGATCGACGACCCGCGGCGCGGTGACCGCGCGAGCGCCATCCTGCTGCTGGTCGGCGTCGTCAACATTCCTATCATTTATTACTCGGTGCAGTGGTGGAACACGCTCCACCAGGGCGCGACCATCAAGATGGGCGAACAGTCGAGCATGGACGAGACCATGCTGATCACCATGCTCGTCATGACGTTCGCTTTCTGGGCCTACGCGATCGCGGTCACGATGGCCCGCGTACGCACCGTCATCCTCGAGCGCGAACGCACGACGACCTGGGTGCGCGAACTGGCAATGGGAGAGCGCTGACATGGCCGAGTTTTTCCACATGGGCGGGTACGGGCTGTACGTCTGGGGCTCGTTCGGCGTGACCGCGATCTGCATGATCGCCGAACCGTTACTCCTGCGTGGCCGCTCGCGCGGTATTCGCAAGCGGATCGCCAGGATCGCGCGCTCAGAACAGGGAGCACATCAGTGAAAGCAAGACACAAGCGATTTGGGTTCATCGTGGCCGGCCTGGCCGCACTGGGGTTGGCCACCTACCTCGTGTTGACCGCGCTGGAAGGGAACCTTTCGTACTTCTTCTCGCCCACCGAGGTTGCCGAGGGCAAGGCGCCCGCCGATCACGTGTTCCGCCTCGGCGGGCTGGTCGAGAGCGGCAGCGTGAAGCGCGCCGACGGCAGCCTGACGGTCAACTTCGTCGTTACCGACATGGCGCAACGCGTTGCCGTCGCCTACGAAGGGATCCTGCCCGACCTGTTCGCCGAGGGCCAGGGCGTCATCGCGCAGGGCAAGATGGGGCCGGGCAATGTCTTCGTCGCCGACGAGGTACTGGCCAAGCACGACGAGAACTACATGCCACCGGAAGTGGCCGAGGCACTCGAAGCCGCTGGCAAGGATCTGAGCAAACCGCACCCGGGAGGCAACACGTTATGATCCCCGAACTCGGCCAGATCGCGCTGCTGATCGCGCTCGCCCTCTCCGTCATACAGGCGGTTTTCCCGCTGATCGGCGCGCAGCGCGGCATCACCAGCTGGATGGCGCTGGCTATCCCCGCCGCCCGCCTGCAGTTGCTGTTCGTGTTCATCGCCTTCCTGCTGCTGACCTACAGCTTCCTGGTCCACGACTTCAGCGTGGCCTACGTCTGGCAGAATTCGAACACGAGCCTGCCGACCCCGTACCTGGTCTCGGCGGTCTGGGGTGGTCACGAGGGCTCGCTGCTGTTGTGGGCCCTGACGCTGTCGGCCTGGACTGGTGCCGTCACGGTGTTCAGCCGCAGCATCCCGCTGATCATGCTGGCGCGCGTACTCTCGATCCTGGCCATGGTCGCCGTCGGCTTCCTGCTGTTCATGCTGATGACGTCGAACCCGTTCGACCGGCTTGCCATGCCGCCGGACAATGTCGGCCGCGACCTCAACCCGCTGTTGCAGGACTTCGGCCTCATCATCCACCCGCCGATGCTGTACATGGGCTA
>JAGRGW010000171.1 GCA_020445315.1 Gammaproteobacteria bacterium | reverse complement strand
GTGGCTGAACCAGCTTTCCACGTGCTCCGCACGGCTGCCGAGACGGTCGACCGCGCGCAGCGCCGCGGCCTCGATGCGTCGGACGACGGCCAGTGTCTCGTTGGTCGAGGCATCGACCGGCATGGCCAGTTCGGCATCGACCCGGTTGCCGGGGATCTCGGGGCGCCAGGTCAGGTCGATGCGGCCGGATGCGTACCAGGCGACGACCAGGGCCAGGAAGCCGCCGAACAGGACCAGGGTCAGGTAGCGTTCGCGCACGGCCAGGCGCGCCAGGCGCAGGTAGGGGCCGTCGCGCAGGCGGTCGAGCGAGTTCACGACGGCGTCGTGAAAACGGCTGGTGCGGCGGAAACGGGCGAGAAAGTGCTGCAACGCGCCGGGTTGCCCGTGATGCCCGTCGTCGAGGTGCGACGGCAGAATCAACAGGGCCTCGATCAGCGAGACCAGGAAAACCACGCTGGCCACGATCGGCAGGTGGCGCATGAACTGGCCGGTCGAACCGGGGACGAAGATCAGCGGGATGAAGGCGATGATGTTGGTGCCCACGGCGTACAGCACGGGCACGACCATCTCGCGCACGCCCTCGCGTACCGCCTCGGCCGATGGCAGCCCGGCCTGTCGTTTCGCGTGGATGTTCTCACCGACGATGATGGCGTCGTCGACGACGATGCCGAGCGTCAGGATGAAGGCGAACATCGATATCATGTTCAGCGTCACGTCGATCTCGGGCAGGATACTGAATGTACCGATGAACACCACCGGGATCGATACTGCGACCCAGAATGCCAGCCTGGCGTTGAGGAAGATGCCGAGCGTCAGCACCACCAGCACGAGGCCGATGGCGCCGTTCTTCAGCAGGATCTGGCTGCGCTCGGCATAACGTTCCGATCGGTCGTTGTGGATGCTGATCGCGACCGTGTCCGGAAGCTCGTCATTGAGTTCGTCGACAAGCTGGCGCACCCGGGCCGCCAACTCGATCGGGCGCTGGTTCTCCGTCTGGTAGACGTCCAGGCGCAAGCCGGGCCGACCATTGAATTCGAACACGCGCGTACTCTCGGCAAAACCGTCGGTCAGCCGGGCGATGTCGTCGAGTACGACGCGCGAACCGTCGTCGAGTACCTTGACCGGGATGTCGCCGAAACTGATGGCGCGGGTACGTCGCCCCTCGGTACGCAGCAGGATCTCGCCATCGGCGGTTTCGATGCCGCCGGCCGGTACGTCGCGCGCCGCGTTGCGCACCGCCTGCGCGATGTCACCGAGACCGAGTCCGAGCGCGCGCAGGCGCTCGCCGGTGATCTCGATGATGATCTCGGGTTCGAGGCGCCCGCGGAAATTGATCTCGGATACGCCGGGCATGACCAGCAACTGGCGGCGCACGCGCTCGCTGAGATCGAACAGGTCCTCGGCTGGCAGGTCGGATGCGATCGCGATGCTGATGACGTAAAAGCTGTGCAGGCGCCGCTCGACGCGGGGCGGTTCGGCATCGTCGGGGAACGACGTGATGCGTGACACCGCGTTGCGGATGTTCTGCAGCACCTCGCCGGGGTCGGCGTCGTCGGTCAGTTCGGCATTGACCTGTCCCGAGCCCTCGTTGGCGGTGGACGTGATGCTGCGTATCCCGTTCATGCCGGTGATCTCTTTCTCGATCGCCAGCACGATGCTCTCCTCCACCTCGCGTGGGCTGGCCCCGGGGTAGGCGACGCTGATGCGGACCGATTCGAGCGAGAAATCCGGTGTGATTTCCTGGCGTATGTCGGCGAAGCCGAGGAATCCGCCGAGCAGCAGCGTGAACATCAGCAGGTTGGCGGCCACCGGGTTGCCCGCCATCCAGGTAACCAGGGCGAAACGACCGGGTTGACTACTCACTGCCGGCCAGCGCCCCGTCCTGCAGCACGCGCCCGGTAGACGGGTCGATGAGCCGGCTGCGTACCCGGGTACCGGGAACCAGGCCGGCGATACGGCTGACGACCACACGGTCGCCGGCGGCGAGGTCGGCCGTGTCGATCAGCAGTGACTGGCCCGATTCCCAGCGAACATTCGCCTCGCGAACCTGCAGCATGTCATCGGCATCGACGACCCACAGGCGGCGGTTGTCGCGGATCGCGCGGCGCGGTACCGCGACCACGCCGTCCATGTGGCCGGCATCGACCCGGGCCTCGACGTACTGCCCGATCAAGGGTCGCCGCGAATCGTCCGGCAGCACCGGCAGGGCGGCGATCACCCCGGCCAGTCGCGATCCCTCGGCGAGATCCGCACGGATGCGGATGATCTCGCCGGTGAAGGTCGCGTCGCCGTCGTGGATGGTCACCCGCGACCCCGGGAAATCGGCCTGTCGTGGCCGCAGGCGGTGCAGGAAGCCCGGTTGGGTGCGCAGTTCGACCTAGTACTCGTCGGCACGCGACACCTGGCCAACGAGTTCGCGCGCGGCGACCACTTCGCCCGTGACCCGCGAGCGTTGCAGCACGACGACATCGAACGGCAGCGTGATTTCGGTCCGCGCGAGGTCCAGTTCGGCCCGCTGCAGGCGGTTGCGCGCCGCTGCAAGTTCAGCCTCGACCTGGCGCAGCTGCGGTTTACGCAATGCCAGGGCCTTCGATTCGGCATCCACGTTCAGGCTGCCCTGCAGGCTCTGAAGTTCCTCGCGCGCGACGACCCGGCGGCCACGCTCCAGCGTGATTGCCGCCTGCGCCTTGGCGATCTCGGCCTCGGCCGCCTGGATTGCCAGCTGGTAGTCGTCCGGTTCGATGCGCATGATGGGCTCGCCGGCCGGGATGCGACCGCCGGGTTCGAAATCCGGGTGCAGGGCCACGATCCGGCCGCCGACCTGCGGACGGATTTCCAGCTCGAAGGCGCTGACCACGGGGCCGGAGGCTTCCAGGACCAGCGGGTGGCTCGCTGGTCGCGAATCGACGATGTCGACCAGCGGTACCGGTGCCGCTGGACGTTCACGCTTGCTCGCCGGCGCAGACGACAGGAGCTGCCAGCTGGCGAAGGTGAAGCCGCCGAGCAGGGCGGCCATCAACAGCCATCGGATGGTGCCGGTCGCGTTCATTTCCTACCCGGTCTCGCGTTGCGGTGTGCCGAGCCCATCATGCAGCCGAATCCGGGTACGGCCAAGGTCGGCGCGCAGTGACAGGTGATCACGCTGTTGCTGCTGCAGGCCGCGCAGGGCGGCCAGTACCGGCAGGTAATCGCTGACGCCGCGCTCGTAGCGGCGCCTGGCTGCCTGCAGCAGCGCCTCGGCTGTTTCCAGGCGCTGGCCCGACAGCCCGATGCGCTCGCGCAGGCTGGCCTCGTCGTTGGCCAGGTCGTCGATCTCGATGACGCGCTCGATCCAGGTCGCGAGGTAGTCGTGTCCGGCCGCCGCCAGGCGGGCGCGCTGTTCCTCGGCAATGGCTTCCTTGCCGCCGCTGTCGAAGACCGTGAAGGCGGCGTCGAGTACGGCGCCGATCAGCGTTGTCACGTCGCCGGAAGCCACGCGTGTAACCGCCCGCCCGGACAGCGACAGTGTCGGCAGCCGGTCGGCCAGTGCGGCGGCGAAGCGCGCATCGGCGGCCGCAAGCCGGGCCTGCAGCGCGAGTAGGTCGGGGCGACGCTGCAGCAGTTCAAGCGGTGTTGCCGGGGCAAAAGCCGTGGCGATGGCTGGCATGCCGTCGAACAGCACGCCGACGGTCGCGTCGGGCGTGCGGCCACTCAATTCGCGCAGACGGTTCTGTGCGGTTCGGAGATCGCGCTGCGCCAGCGGGATCTGCTGGCGCAGTGAAGCCAGTTCGTCGCGTTGCTGGAGGACGTCGACGCTCGATGCCAGTCCCTGCGTGAAGCGCAGTTCGATCAACCGCAACAATGTCTGCGACGCCTCGATCTGCTGCGACAGCAACTGGTCCCGCGCGGTGGCCTCCGCACCGTCGACGACGGCGAGCAGGAAATTGCGGGCGATGTCGCTGCGCAGCTGCCGGGCCTCTTCGCGGCGCGCTTTCCAAAGATTGAGCGCGGCCTCTTCGCGCAGGGCCAGCGCGCCGCCGACGTCCAGCGGCAGGTCGGCATCGATGCCGATGCCGCGCGAGTTGGTCGGGTCGCTGCCGCTGGTCTTGCTGACGCCCAGGTCCGCGCTGGCGGTCACGTCGGGTCCACGGTCGGCGCGCGCCTGGTCGCGCTGCGCCCGTGCCGCAGCGACTTCGGCCTCGGCCTGCCGCAGGCGGACATTGGTCTCCAGGGCCTGTTGCAGCTGCGCCAGGACCGGTCCTTCCGTGGCGCGTTGCCACCAGTCGGCGGAGTTGGCCGCAGTGGTACCGAGTACCGGCAGGTCGAGGGTGAAGGCGGCATCGGCGGGGAAAACCGGGTCGGCCGGTCGGTCCTCGAGCGACAGGCAACCGCTTATCAGCGCGGCGGTCGCAATGACGAGGTTACGGCCGGCCTGCATCGCGGCTGGCCGGTTGGAGAGCGGTCCACAATGGCGTGTCAGCGGGTCGGGTCACCATGGGTCTGAGATGTGAGCCGCGGCGGCGTCAGAAAAACAACAGCTTGATGATAAAGGCGGAAAGCGCCGCATAAAGCACGCGTCGGATCAGTTTTTCACCGTGGCTGATCGTCGTGTGCGCGCCGAGCCAGCCGCCGATCGAATTGCCCAGCGCCAGTGCCAGTCCGGTCCACCACAGCAGTTCCAGCTGCGATGCGAAGACCGCGAGCGCGATCACCGTGTAGACCAGCACGATGAAGACCTTGTGCATGTTGACACGTACGAGGTCCAGGCCGAGCACGCGGTGCAGGATCGGCATCAGGATGAAGCCGACGCCGATCTGGATGAAGCCGCCCCAGAAACCCGCACCAACCATCAGTACGTGTCCCAGCAGCAGGTTCTTCGGCTGACCGTCGCCGTCGACCGGCTTGACCTTGTCGTGGCCGGTCGCCATCAGGATCATCACCGCGATCATGATGATCGCGAGGACGCGGTCGAACCAGGCACCGTCCAGGCGGACACCGACCGAGGCCCCGCCGAGTGCCCCGACCGCGGCCGCCAGGGACAGGCTGAAACTGAGCCGGAAGTCCGAGAACCCGCGCCGGCGAAAGGCGGTCACGGCGGTGATGTTCTGCGCCAGGATCGCGATGCGGTTGGTGCCGTTGGCCACCGGGCCGGGGATGCCCATGAACAGCATCACGGGCACGGTCAGCAGCGAGCCGCCGCCGGCCATGACATTCAGCCAGCCGGCCAGGACGCCGATCGCGGCAAGTAAGAGGATCTGCCAGATTTCCAAGGTAAACGGTCCGTCAGTGCGCCGGGCTAGGGGAAATGGTGCCCCCGAGACGATTCGAACGTCCGACCTACCGCTTAGGAGGCGGTTGCTCTATCCTGCTGAGCTACGGGGGCATTGTGAAAAGAAGAACGACAATCTGCCTTCTCTTCGATTAAGAAGGCGCAGTCTATCAGAAGCTTATCCGGCCTACAGCGGGGCCTGTCACAGGCGCCACGACACCCCGCGACTGCTCAAGATTATCGCCGATCTGCCGCCACAGGCGGTGCGACAGGGGAGTGGCGATCCGTGCCGTGCGGCGTCAAACGGCGTCGATCGTTGCGGGCAGCCTTTCCGACTGCGTGCGGTAGTCGAATCCGATGGTGCCAGGGAAACGATGATGCTTTTTTCGCGTGCGATGTTACTGGTGTTACTGTCGATGGCAACGACGGTGTTCGCCGGCGAGCGGATTACCGTGAGTACGAACAACACGCCGCTCGATCGCGAGGTCTTGCTGGCTGTCTCGCGCGAGGCCCTGGGGCGTCTGGATGTCTCGTTCGAGCTGATCAATCTGCCCTCGGAGCGATCGCTGCGCTCGGCCGACCAGGGGGAGATCGATGGCGAAGGTCTGCGCGTGGCGGGCTTGAGCAAGATCTACCCGAACCTGGTCCAGGTGCCTGAACCCTTCGTCAAGATCAAGTTCGTTGCGTTTGCGAAGGACGCCACCATCGATTTGAGCGGCTGGGACAGCCTCAAACTGTACCGGATCGCTTTCATCAACGGTTGGAAGATGTTCGAGAAGAACGCTGCCAACGGCAAGGTGGTCAACAAGGTCGATACCCCGGAGCAGATGTTCAAGATGCTCGAACTGGGTCGCATCGATCTCGCTTTGTACACGCTGGCCGACGGCGAGGCGTTTACGCGGGCGAACGGGATGCCGAGTATTGCGGCGCTGGAGCCGGCACTCAAGAGCGTCGACCTTTATCTCTACCTGCACAAGCGACACGCCCAGCTGGTGCCACGAGTGGCTGCCGCGATAAGAGACATGAAAGCCGATGGTACCTACAACACGATCCTGGCAGAGGTCCTGAAGCGTTGACTGGTTTTCGTTGTGAGCCGACTGCCGAGTGCGGGGCGTTGGTTAGTCGTCACCCGGTTGGGTCATTCGACCACGAGCTATGAGCGAGCCCGCCTCCACCGTCAATCCGAATTCGGGTTTCCTGCACAAAGTGCTCGGATGGAAGAGCCGCGTCGCGCGACGGCTGCTCGGCTGGGCGGTCGTGGTAGGCGTGGTCGTATCCCTGCTGGTTTCGCCTTGGGAGTACCTCTCGGAGTACGACCGTCGTGTCGCGGCGATGGAGCAGCATATTCAGGTTGTCGGCGGTATCTTTGGTCCGGCCTTGACCCAAAGCCTCTGGTCCCTGGATGAGCAACAGCTGAGACTGCAACTCCAGGGCATCGCAGAATTCCCCCAGGTCACGGTTGCCGAGTTGGACCTGGAGAACGGCGAGACCATGCGGTTCGGGGCCGCCCCGCTGTCACCGAAAGCGGAAGTCATCGCGCACGAATTCCCGCTGCAGCATGTCGACGACGGCGTACGACATACGCTGGGGACCCTGACGTTGAAACACGATTTCAGTGCGGGCCGACGGGAACTCGCCTGGCTGATGGCGAAGGCGCTGGTTACCGATACCTTTATCGTTCTGCTGATCGCCGTAACCGTGATGATTGTCTACCAGGCAATCGTTACGAGCCGACTGCTTAGGATCACCGACCTGATGCACGGCGTCACGGGTGATGACCTGCGTAACCAGTCCCCCGCATTTTCATTGCCCTCATCCCACGGGCGGGGGGACGAGTTGGATGAACTGGCCCAGTCGATCGCCCTGCTGTGGAAGGCGGGCGGTGACGCTTTGCGCGATGCGGATATGGCCGAAAGGGAACTGATCCGGCATCGTGATCATCTGCAGGAACGGGTAAACGAAAAGGTCGCGGACCTGGAAGCGGCAAAAAGGGATGCGGAGGGCTCGCACGCGATGCTGCGTACCGTGTTGGACACGATCCCGGTACGGGTGTTCTGGAAGAACGCGCATCTGGTGTACCTGGGCTGCAACAGGCGATTCGCATACGACGCCGGTTTCCGGGATCCCGAGGAAGTGATCGGGCGCGATGATTTCGAAATGGGCTGGCACGAGCAGGCCGAACTCTACCGGGCCGACGACACGCAGGTGATGGAGCAGAACGAGTCGCGGCTCGCCTACGAAGAACCGCAGACCACGCCGGACGGGCGGACCATTTGGTTGCAGACCAGCAAGGTGCCGTTACGCGACCGCCAGGGCAGGACGATCGGTATCCTGGGTACCTACGAGGACATTACGGCGCGTCGGATGGCCGAGGAGCAGCTGAAGGTCGCCAAGGATACCGCGTTGAGGGCCAACCAGGCCAAGAGCGAGTTTCTCGCCAACATGAGCCACGAGATCCGCACGCCCCTGAACGCGGTGCTTGGCATGGCACAGATCGGCGTGCGTGAAGCGAATGACGAGAAAGCCGGCAAGGCATTCAAGCAGATTGCCGAATCCGGTCGACACCTGCTCGGCGTCATCAACGATATCCTCGATTTCTCCCGGATCGAAGCCGGAAAACTCGTCACCGAGTCGCGCCCGATGCAGCTCGTGGCGGTGGTCGAAGAGGCCGTGGGCATGGTGGCGGAACGGGCGGAGTCCAAGGGCCTGGACTTGTCGGTGAGTTTCGAGGCCGGGCTGCCGCAATGGCTCGAAGGCGACGCCCTGCGCATCGAACAGGTCCTGGTCAACCTGCTCGGCAACGCCGTGAAGTTCACCGACCACGGCGGAGTGTCGGTCACGGTGACCCACGGCGGCGACATGACCGAGATCCGGGTCGCCGATACCGGCGTCGGCATCAGCGAAGAAAACATGCCCTGCCTGTTCATCCCGTTCGAGCAGGCCGACAGCTCCACCACCCGGCAGTATGGTGGTTCGGGGCTAGGGCTCACGATCAGTCGTAAGCTGGCTCAGCTGATGGGCGGTGACATCACCGTGACCAGCCTGGTCGGGCAAGGCAGCGTGTTCAAGCTCCGTCTCCCCCTGCCGGTGGCTACGGTGGAAGAGGCTGCGGACGTCAATGAGCCGGACACCCCGGGCCAACGGCTTGCCGGTGTCAGGGTGCTGGCCGCCGAGGATGTCGAGATCAATCGCCTGATCCTCGCAGACATGCTGGACTACGAAGGTGCCGTGTCGGAGTTCGTCGAGAACGGCAAACAGGCGGTCGACAGGGTTGGCGCCAGGGGTGCAGACGCATTCGACGTGGTGCTGATGGACGTGCAGATGCCGGTCATGGACGGTCTCGAGGCGACGCGCCGGATACACGAGATCGCACCGCGTCTCCCGATCCTGGCCCTGACCGCCCACGCCCTGGCCGAAGAGCGTCGACGCTGCCTCGATGCGGGCATGGTGGATCACCTGACCAAGCCGATCGATGCAGACACGCTGGCCGACGCGATCTGCCGCCACATCGAATCGGCGAAACCGCCGCTGCCCGATCCGGGGCACCCAGAGCCAGCGACAGCGCCAGCGACCGAGGCGGAGCCCGGCCCGGCGCAAGCCGTCGCAGCGATCGGTCCGCGGGTCGAGGACGCGGTGCTGGCCGGGCCCGCGCTGATCGACTGGACCGCCCTCGCGCAGCGCTTTCCGGCACGTGAGGCCTTCGTTGAAAAAATCCTGCGCAAACTGCTGGCCAGTGTCGAGGAGAAGACCGAACCGCTGCGGCAGGCGGCCGCGGACGGGGATTTCGAGACCATCCATGCGATTGCCCACAGCATCAAGGGCATGGCCGGGCAAGTCGCGGCCCACACGCTGCAGGACCTGTCGGCCGAGGTCGACAGCTTGTGCCGCAGCTCGGACCCGGCCGGGCTCGCGATGACAGCCGAACTGGTCGACAGTCTCGAGCAACTCAAGCGCGAGCTGTCATTCCACCTCGCCGAGGGAACAGAAGACCGACCGGGCAGCGAGGCCATCGGCTGACCCCGGGGTTGGGCGCATTCTTGGGTGGACATTCCTGTCGGCCTTCCCGACAGGCACACGGTGCTTTCTCAGTCCAACAATGTCGGCAGTGTGATTTGCAGGATCACTGGCAGCGCTGATCTGAGCGCACCGCGATTGAAGTAAACCTGCGTGGTGTACCGACTATTGCCGACGGCGAGATCAAGATAGCCGTCGAGATTGAAATCGGCCAATGCCAGCCCCCAGGTTTTTTGTTGTTCGCTTCCGATGAGGGTGCCCGACGGGAAGCCGCCATGGCCGTCGTTCAGAAAAAGGCGATTGGGTTCCCCCTGGTTTCCCGTGACGATGTCGAGATCGCCGTCCCTGTCTACGTCGCCGACCTGTACGACAGCGGTCTGGCCATCTTGCGCACCGAAGTCGATGCCAGCCTGGAATCCGCCCCAGCCCGTGTTGCCGACGCCATGGTTCAGATAGAGCCGGTTGCTTGCATTGTCATTGGCTTCAATCAGATCGAGGTCGCCGTCATTGTCGATATCGGCGAGTGCCAGGTCGTAGGTCCCTTTGCCGTCACCGCCGACCGCGCCAGCCTCTTCGAGTGTTCCGGCGCTATTGAGGAAAATCGGGTTTTGCCCGAACAGGTTGCCGATAATCACGTCCTGGTCGCCGTCGCCATCG
>JAGRGW010000013.1 GCA_020445315.1 Gammaproteobacteria bacterium | reverse complement strand
TTGGTGTCCTGGGCTCCGCAGAAGGGGCAGCGCATCTAGACGGGCCATGGGCCGCGGGCCACGGGCCACGCGGACAGGTTGAATCCAACGAACACCGGGGCCCTGGCCCCTGGCCCGTGGCCCCTAATTGCCATAGACCGGGTACCGCGCACAGACGTCGAGCACCTTGCCACGCACAGCCTCGATGACATTCTCGTCGCCGCGCCCGTCGATGATGTCGCACATCCAGCCGGCCAGGTCGCGACATTCCTGCTCGCCGAAGCCGCGCGTCGTGATCGCCGGCGTGCCGACGCGGATGCCCGACGTCACGAACGGCGACTGCGGGTCATTCGGGACGGCGTTTTTGTTGACCGTGATATTGGCATTGCCGAGCCAGGCATCGACGTCCTTGCCAGTCAGGCCGGCCTCGATGAAGCTGACCAGGAACAGGTGATCGTCGGTGCCTTTCGAGACGACATCGTAGCCGCGCTTCATGAACACGGCAGCCATCGCCTGGGCGTTGCGCACGACCTGCTTCTGGTACTCGACGAATTCCGGCTCCATGGCCTCCTTGAACGCCACCGCCTTGGCCGCGATCGCATGCATCAGCGGACCACCCTGCCCACCCGGGAACACGGCCGAGTTGAGTTTCTTCTCGATCTCGGGGTTCGCCTTGGCCAGGATCAGGCCGGCGCGCGGACCACGCAGCGTCTTGTGTGTCGTCGTCGTCGTGACGTCGGCGATCTGCACCGGGCTCGGGTAGATACCGGCCGCGACCAGGCCGGCGATGTGCGCCATGTCGACCAGCAGGTACGCGCCGACCTCGTCGGCGATGTCGCGGAAACGCTGCCAGTCGACGATGCGCGAATAGGCCGAGAAACCGGCGATGATCATGCGCGGTTTGTGCTCGCGGGCCAGGGCCTCGACCTGCTCGTAGTCGATCTCGCCGGTCTCGCTGTTGAGGCCATACTGGACGGCGTTGTAGATCTTGCCGGAGAAGTTCGGCTTGGCGCCGTGCGTCAGGTGGCCGCCGTCGGCGAGACTCATGCCCAGCACCGTGTCACCGGGCTGGCACAACGCCATGAATACGGCCGAGTTGGCCTGCGAGCCGGAGTGCGGCTGGACGTTGGCGTAGTCGGCGCCGAACAGTTTCTTGGCCCGCTCGATCGCCAGTTCCTCGGCCTTGTCCACGTACTCGCAGCCACCGTAGTAACGCTTGGCCGGGTAGCCCTCGGCGTACTTGTT
>JAGRGW010000001.1 GCA_020445315.1 Gammaproteobacteria bacterium | reverse complement strand
GCGCCGGTCATGCTGGCCTACTCGGCCCGCAACCGTTCGGCGTCGATCCGTATTCCGTGGGTGTCCAGCCCGAAGGCGCGCCGCATCGAGGTGCGTTTCCCGGATCCGACCGCCAACCCCTACCTGGCGTTCGCGGCGATGATGATGGCCGGTCTCGACGGTATCCAGAACAAGATCCACCCGGGCGATGCCGCCGACAAGGACCTGTACGACCTGGAGCCGGAAGAGGCAGCGGGCATCCCGACCGTCTGCCACAGTCTCGACCAGGCCCTGGACGCGCTCGATGCCGACCGTGAGTTCCTCAAGGCCGGCGGCGTGTTCTCCGACGACCTGATCAACGGTTACATCGCGCTGAAGATGGAAGAGGTCACGCAGTTGCGCATGACCACGCACCCAGTCGAGTTCGACCTCTACTACAGCCTCTGAGCGTCAACGACGCGCAGCGCTGCACGAACCCCGCCCCCGTGGCGGGGTTTTTTGTGCAGCGGCCGAAAAGGTGCCCCGGACCTGCCGACCCGGTCACATTCGACAGCCTTCGGCAGTCGCACAGCCCGGAGGGGTGAACTATGCTATCGGCCATGAAGTACCTGCTGCTGATCAGCCTGCTGATGCCCTCGCTCGCCGGCGCCGTCATCTGCAAGACCATCGAAGACGATGGCACCGTCAGCTACGCCGACGTCCCGGCGGCCGAGTGTCCCGAACAGGTCAAGCTGCCGGACTACTCGCGTTACGCGCCCCGGCCAATCGTGCAGCCGGAGCCGGAGCAGTCGACGGCGAGCGGCAGCCTGGTCGCGTTCGAGAAGTACACCGCGTTGCGGATCGTCCAGCCTGAAAGCAACGGCACGGTACGCAACAACGAGGGTATCGTGCCGGTGGTGCTGGTATCCGAGCCCGGTCTGCAGGATGGGCACAAGGTTCAGCTGACGCTGGATGGCAAGGGCGTGCCCGGTGATTTCGCCGGTCTTTCGCTCTCCCTCAATAATGTCGATCGTGGCACCCACTCGCTGAGCGCGGCGATCGTCGATGCGGGTGGTCAACGCCTGATTGCCTCGACCTCGGTCAGGTTCACGCTGCGCCGGGTCGGCCTCAACGACCGTGCGCCACGACCCGGACAACCGATCGCACCGGCTCCGCCGGGTTCGGGTTCCCCGACTTCTCCCGTCTACAATCCCGGCGGCATCCGGGCGCCGGGCAGTGGCGCCGGCAACGCGTACCGACCCAACGTCGGCACTCGCTGAACTTCACCCGAGCACCACATTGCCCATCTATGCACTAAAATCGTGCGTAGATGCAGGGCGCATGCCCCATTAAAGGGCGCGGCGTGCGTGGGTCTGCTCACAAGGGCCTGATTTTGTGGCGATTCGCTGTGCTTTTCGGCCCTCGCGTTCGTCCGGAGACATGGCCCGAACCTTGCTTTTTCCAAGCCCATGATGGTCGTCCAGAACCCTGAGCCGTTGATCACTAACAGCATCCTCGACTTTCTCGCCTCCGCCGTCGTCGTGTTCGACGAGGACCTGCGCGTCTGCTACCTGAACCAGGCGGCAGAGATGCTGCTGGCCGTCAGCGCCAAGCACGTCATCGGCGAACAGCCGGACGCCTGGATATCGTGCCATGGCGACGCCATCATCGACCTGATCAACGCATCAGAGGTGGGATCGCCGATTACCAAGCGCGGTGTCGTCCTGACCACCGAACGCAGCAACGTCACCGTCGACTGCACCGTGACGCCGATCGTGGACGACGACGGCAGAGAGTTGACCATCGTCGAACTGCAGCAGATCGACCGCCACCTGCGCATCAGTCGCGAGGAACACCTGATCACGCAGCAGGCGCTGACCCGCGACGTGGTGCGTGGCCTGGCGCACGAAATCAAGAACCCGCTCGGCGGCCTGCGCGGCGCGGCGCAGCTGCTCGAGAGCGAGCTCGACAGCGAAGACCTGAAGGAATACACCCATATCATCATCCAGGAGGCGGATCGTCTGCAGGAGTTGGTCAACCGCATGCTCGGGCCGAACCGGCCGCCGTCGTACGCGGCCGTGAACCTGCACCGCGTCCTCGAGCGCGTGCGATCGCTCGTAATGGCCGAGACCGGTGAACGCCTCGCCATCATCCGCGACTACGACCCGAGTATCCCGGACCTGGTCGGTGACTGCGACCAGCTGATCCAGGCGATGCTCAATATCGTGCGTAACGCCAGCCGCGCGATCGAGGACCGGGGCACGGTCGTTCTGCGCACCCGCATCCTGCGCAAGTACACGATCGGCAGCGTGCGTCACCGCCTCGCGGCGCAGATCGAAATCGTCGACAACGGCCCGGGCATCCCGCCCGAGATCGCCGACACCCTGTTCCTGCCGATGGTCACCGGTGGCACCGGTGGCATGGGCCTCGGCCTGGCGATCGCGCAGTCGCTGATCAACCAGCACCGGGGCCTGATCGAATGTCGCAGCCAACCCGGCGAAACCGTTTTCACTGTTTATTTACCTGTAGGCGGCGACCTCGTGGCCGAGTCGGGTGGGGGGAATTGATCACGTGAGTTCTTCTAATGAGGTCTGGGTCATCGACGACGACCGGTCGATCCGCTGGGTGCTCGAAAAGGCACTGACCAAGGCCGGTATGCACGTGACGTCGTTTTCCAACGCCAACGGTGTCATGGAGGCACTGGAGCGCGGCCAGCCCGAGGCCGTCATCTCGGACGTGCGCATGCCGGGCATGGATGGTTTCGTGCTGCTGGAGCGGATCAAGCAGGCCTACCCCGACCTGCCGGTGGTCATCATGACCGCCCACTCGGACCTCGACAGCGCGGTGTCGGCCTATCACAGCGGCGCCTTCGAGTACCTGCCGAAACCGTTCGATATCGCCGAGGCCGTCGACCAGGTCGAGCGCGCGTGCAAGCTGCGCCGTGAGTCGCGCGCCAGCAACGACAACGAGACCGTTGCGCCCACCGAGATCATCGGTGCCGCACCGGCAATGCAGGAGGTGTTCCGCGCCATCGG
>JAGRGW010000170.1 GCA_020445315.1 Gammaproteobacteria bacterium | reverse complement strand
ATTACCGGTACGAAGGAGGCGTACAGCCCGTAGACCACCGGCAGCCCGGCGAGCTGCGCGTAAGCCATGCTCTGTGGCACGAGGACGAGTGCGACGGTAATCCCGGCAACGATATCAGTGCGAATGCCGGCACCCGACATCGGGAACCAGCGCAGGAAAGGGAACAGGCGGTAGATGTTAGACTGCACGTACTGCCTCCGGACAACCAACTCGGGTGCAGAGTGTCGACTGATGTCTCGCTACGTGCCAATCGATAAATATTGCTGCTCTAATAGATTAATATCAATACATTAACCTGTGTTACCACGGGCTTGGGCGCGGTGTGCCGCATTGGCTGACTCACCAGCCAAGCCGGGCATCGCGCTGCAATTGCTTTGACGCGGCTAAAAGGCAATTTTCGCGTACACGACGGGGCCGTCGAAATCGACGTCGTAGGTGTCGATCCTGCGGTCCTCGGTAACCTCGAGGTCGAAATCGAAGAAATTGTATCCCGCGCCGATACCGAAATGCTCCCAGGGCCGGTATTCCAGTGCGAGGAACGTGTCCACGATTGAGCCGTCGTATTCCTCGTATTCCAGCGCAAAGAACGACAACTGGGCCTGTAGCGACAGCGTACGGGTCAGGGCATAAGCACCAAACAGGCCGAATGTCGGCAACGGGGCCAACACGTCTGCACTATCCTGGATGGCGGGCGGCGGGGCCACGCCACCCACGCCGACCTGGCCTTTGATACCGACATCGAGCTTTGCCAGATGCAGCCCCGCGCCGGCGCCAAACTCGATGCGGTCGGTGTGCACGAAGGAATAGCCGATCCGCGCGGCGTAGATATTGGCCTTGAAGTAGCTCTCGACCCGTGCACCGATAGGGATCGTGCCCGCTTGCCCCAAGTCGATGTTAAAGGTGGCGGTACGTGTGCCATCCCGGTCCGTGCCGTAGGCGTGCAGATCGAGACGCCATTTGTCGTTGAAGCGGACCGTGCCGTAGAAGAACCCCTGGGTTTCGTTGTTCCCAAGCCCCAACCGTTCGAGGTCGATAAAAGCGCTCGCGGTGCCGGTTTTCGTCTGGGTATGGTAGCGCGAGTCAACGTTGGCGAAGTAGCCGCCCAGGATGAATGAATAATCGTCGTTCAGCGATCGATTGAACACGAATTCGGACGATTCGGCATGTGCCTGGCCGATTCCCAGCAGCAGGGGGCAGACGGCAGTCAGCGCAATAAGCAGGTTCCGCATGGTAGGGGCGCACCCGTAAGCAGTGACAAGATAGAGAGAATTACAGCGTCTCTTCGAATTATTGCCCGTAACCATTCATCGTACAACTGCCCGGCGCCACGCGCCGCCGAGCGACAACGGGCTCTGCTGATCGGAGGTCGCGCGACGCCTGTGATCGGCCGGGATGTGGATGGAGCGTGGGGTTGCGCTGTTCAGTCTTCGTCACTCAGCGAGGGGCGGTTGGGCGATGTCCGTCGGTTGATCGCGTCACCGAGTATGTCAATCGGGTTGAGGGTCGAACTCGCCTTGCCGCTGTCTGCCTTGGACATGATATCGACACAGGGGTTGATTGAACCGGATGCGCGGTCGAGCAGGCTGGTGGCCAGGATCGACAGTCCGCCCGTTGCCACGGCGGCGGTTCCCGACAGCAGGGCCTTCGGCGCGTCCAGCGTCATGCCGGGTTGGCTCAAGGTGCCGCCGACCTTGACGTAGGGTCGCACGATACTGGCGACGCTGATGCCGATGCCCTGGCGGGGTATGGAGCGAAACTGGACGTCGATTCGCTCGGTGGCAAGATCGATCGTGCCGCTGGCGGCAATATCGATTTTGTCGGTTCGAATCACGCCGCCGGGAAACAACTGCAGGACCCCGTCGGTCACGTTCGCTGCGGCGGCGGTGCAGTCAATCCGTGTGTGCGACTCCGATTTTTGGAACGGGTTCAGCGTGCTGATCAGGTCGTTGGTGAATCGCCCCAGCGCCTGGTTGGTGCGGGTATTGTTGGTCTCGCCGTTGCCTCCCTCGATACGGATGCTGCCATTGAGAGACGTCGCCACGGAGCGGTAGCTATCGCCGAGCCCCGCGAGATTCACCGATACCTTGTGGCTCGGCAGGGCGTCCAGCCCGGTTCCTGCGGCAAGGAACCCGAATCGCATATTCCGGGCCTCTAGCGCCAGGTTCACGCCGAACTGGTTTCCTTGGGGCTCAATGCCGCCGGCGAAGTCCAATTGCCCGCGATCACCTGCAATTTCCAGTTTTTCCAGCGTCAGCCTGCCGTCCTGCAACTGCACGTCGAGATCAAGCGCGTCGACGATGACGCGATCGGGGAAAACGGGGTCCGGGTATCCTGCATTCCTCGCCGCCAATCGCAGGCGGCCATTCACTCGCGCCAGGGCCCCGAGCTCAATCTCGGAATCGGGTATCACCGCTTTACGCTTATTGGCCAGGTCCTGTTCTTCCGGTCCGGCGGTACCGGTCGTCGTGTCGGCTGGGACTGCCAGGAAACCGAACACCTTGCCCTGGCTTGCCAGGTCGATATCGACCGAGGGTGTGGTCGAGGTCACGACCGCAATACGCCCTTTCAGGCTGCCGTCTCCAAGCTGCAGCGCCAGGTCATCGATGGCGTAACGTTGTTGCAGGTGCCTGAGTGTGCCGGTGAGCGCAAACGGCTCGGCTGGCAGCGTTGTCGCACCGAAGCTGCCCAGCTGGCCGAGGCTCGGGCCCTTTGCCTCGAACTTCAACGAGGACTTCGCGGCGCCACCGAGGCTGATCGAGCCATCGGCGCGCAGCGTGGCGTCGGCCAGGCGGACGTCGAGTTCGCGTACCCCGATGCCGTTCTCGGTCGGCTGAACGGCCACTGCCAGCGACAATGGTGCATCCGGCGCTGTATACCCGCTGATGACCGGCAACACGGTGCTCAGCGCCGGTGTCCTGAGCCGCACCTGGGCGCGGGCCGAGTGCAGGTCCAGGTCGTCAGCGATGCGGGCCGACAGGCTGCCGTCGATCCGGTCCCCCCTGATGACACCGTCGGTGAGATGGATAAACCGGTCCTGAACCCTCAGTTGACCCTGCACGCGGTAGCCCGCCTGTGCCCAGGTACCGTCGACGGCGTGGGGCAGCAGATCCGCGATCCGGGGGATGACGAGCTCGACCCGCGTGTTCGTTCCCCGCAGCCCCGGCAGCGGCCCTATGGAGCCGTCGCTGCGCAGTCTTGTCTCCCCGACCTGGGCCTGCATGGAGGTGATACTCACACTGTGCACATCGCCTTGCAGGCGTGCTTCGGCCCGGTAGGAATGTTGGGGTAGACGCGCATCGATGAACGCAGAGGCCAGGGACTGCAGCGAGGGCCCTTCGACCTTCACAGTAAGATCCGTGCCGGTCATCGACGGAGTCCGGCCAAGGGTTCCACTGGCTTCGATGTGCATCTCTCCGAGCCACCCATCCGACAGGGTCAGTAGGGCCTGCTGCCTGTCGTCGACCGAGATGCTGCCGCTGGCGCTTAGCGACACCGCGCCCCGTGCCGCACGGCCCGAAGACAGGTTCAGCTGCTGCACGTTCGGGATGTCGACCGCGAATGCCAGGCGCGTCCCCTGGTAGGCGGGGTGGCGTCCCACCAGGCCGTTGAGCCTGAGAATGTTCCCGGCGTGGTCTATCTGTGCATCGAGCCGACTGCCACCATCCGCGCCGGTCTCGACCTGCAAGCGTGCCGTCAGCGGCCCGGGCGCCATTTGTGCGCGGCCGGCCGGTAAGTAGTTGCGCAGCTCCGACAAGTGGACATCGATCTCGGCAGTTCCGCCGGTCAAGGTCGGGAACGCCGGCAGTTCCGCGCTCAGTGCGACTTTGCTGGCGCCGCTCGTGGCCACTGCATCGACCACCTGCAGCTTCTGCGCATGCCGCCTGATCCGGCCCTGCAGGTTGTAGGACTCGGCCGGCAGGTCACGTTGGCCCAACAGCCTGCCAAGGATCGACAGGTCATTGCCGGTGAGCGATACATCCATCGATACGTCGTCGGCGGCGACCGGATTGCCGACAATTCCGCTGACAGCGATCTGCATCGCGCCGACGTTGCCGCGTATGTCGGCCTCGATGCCCGGGTCCCGGTCGCCGATGGTGAAGTGCGCATCGATGTTGCCGCCGGGGCCGTCGTCGACGCCGAGCAGGGCAAGCACCGGGTCCAGGCTGGGGCCGCGGATACCACCTTCGAGTTCGATCCCTACCAGGTTCTCGGGGTCGCCAAGACGGCCGCGCAGGCGCATCACCGTATCCTGGATCGACATGCTCAGGTCGAGGTCGATATCGCGCCCGGCAAGCAGGGCGTCGAGCGTGCCGACCTGTCCTGCCAGGGTGAGGCTCGATTGGTTGATCGTGCCGTTACCGTCCAGCATCAGCATCCGGTCCCGCGCGTGCTGGGTCAGCCTTTCGATTGCCACGACCAGTGGTTCGGTTCGTTGCGCGGAGCGGTACCGCGCGCGAACCCGTTCGACCTGCGCATCTTCGACGATCAGCGAAATGGGATGGGCTTTCGCGTTATCTGCCGGCTCGTCATCGGTGGTGCCCCGAAGATTCCAGCTGGTTTCACCGGTTGCTGATCTTTCGAGCGCGACATCGATGTCACGCAGGACGATACCTTCCAGGTGCACCTTGCCCGACGCCAGCGCCAGCAGGTCGATGCCGACGGAGACGCGTCCGGCCGACAGCAGCTTTTCGTCTTCGGCCCAATCGGCATTGGCCAGCTGGACACGGGTCAGGTGCAGGGCGGCGTGGCGCCCGAGCTTCAGTCGGATGTCCCCGCCAAACTGGACGTTGCGACCCGCGAGGTTGCCGAGGCGCTGCGACACGGTGTCGCGATACGCGCTCAGGTCGATTTCCGGTTCGGCGATCAGGACGATGCCGACGAGGCTGCCGAAGACCAGCAGGACCAGCAAGACGATTCTGATCAGCCAGGTCAACATCGATGGCCTCCGGTACGCGCAATGGCTACAGGAAACCGCTAATCCGCTCGAAAGTCCAGACCATTGCGACCGTTCCCAGGATCATCGCCAGCGGCGCCCTTACCTGGCGTGCTTCGATCAAGCCGGCGCGCCTGGTCAGCGTCGCGGTCGTGACGACAAAGCCGACGAACAGCAATTGACCGATCTCGACACCGATATTGAACGCGAGCAGGGCCGGTAGCAGGCTTTCCCGTGACAACCCGAGTTCACCGACGGCACTGGCAAAGCCCAGGCCGTGCAGCAGGCCGAACAGTGCCACGAGCATGAAGCCGTGTCGGCGTTCGGACGCGTCGAGCAGGGCCTCGCGTGCGATGAAAGCCACGGAAAGCGCGATGACGGCCTCCGTCGGCGCTACCGGCAGCTGGAACCAGCCGAGCGACGCTGCGACCAGTGTCAGCGAGTGCCCGATCGTGAACGCCGTAATCAGCTTGACCAGGCGCCAGCCACTGGCAATCAGGCAGATGCCCAGTACGAAGGCCAGGTGGTCGATACCCGCGAGGATATGCTCGACGCCGAGCACGAGGTATCGTTGCGCCGAGACCAGCATGGACTCGTTGTTTTGCAGCAACTGGGCGAGGTCGAGCCGGATTACCCCGTCGTCGGCATCGAGCAGGTGTTCGCGGCGCTGTCCGCTGCCGTCATCGGTGACCAGCAACGCCCCTTCCCGCTGCCAGTCGAGCGTCACCTGTACGGCGTCGGTTTCCGCCCCTGGCAAGCAGTCGATGCGCCACGAAACCGTCTTGCTCAGCCGGTCGTGGACGAGTTCCCCCAGCATGTCAGCATCGCACGGCGCGGTGACCGACGGTCTGGTGGGTTGTAGCTTGGCTGGCAGCTTGGCGTCCAGGCGTATGCTGTCCGGCCCCAAGGTGGTCAACGTGATACGCGCCAGGCCGAGGTCGTGGGCATGGGCGAATCCGGTCGAGGCCAGCATAAGCAGGCAGGTCAGCAGCCTTCGCACGGCGCGTGTGTGCATGGTTTCAGCCTTCGCGGTCCGGGTAGACGACATCGTAACGTTGGCGCAGTTGGGCCAGTTGCCTCTCGCGCTGCTGCTCGCGCCAGTTATCCTTCCAGTCAGCAGCCAGGCGACGCTTTAGTTCTTCGTCGGGCAGTACGCGCGGTTCGTGGTGCTGCTCGACCCGGACGAGGTGCCAGCCACGGGCCGACTTGACCGGCCCGTGCCATTCGCCCACCGGCAGGCGTCGTAGCGCCTGGTCGAATTCGAAGCCCAGCAGCATCAGCAACTGCACGCTGCTGTAACGCTCCATGCGTCGGCCGAGCCAGAACGTGTCGCCGAGTTGTTCTGTTGTCGTCGCGTTTGCTCGAACGACCGCCATCGCTTCCTCGGCGCGCTGGCGATCGGTCTTGAAGAACACGTGTTCGAAGGTTACCGAGCGTGGCGTCAGGTAGTCCTCACGGTGGGCGTCGAAGTGCGCCTGCAGTTGTTGAGCGCTCGGCTCGGGCGGAGCTTCGTCGAGGAGAAAATACATCTTTTCAGCCAGGCGCTTGTGGATTCTCGAATCCTTCCGGTACAGGCCGCGTGCGATGGCTTCGTGCACGAGGATCTCGCGATCGACGTAGGCGTCGAGCAGGATTTGCTGCTCCGCCGGGCTAAGCGAGCGGTCCAGGACCAATTCGCGTGCATTGACCAGGTCCCTGATAGTGGATTGGCTGACAAGGATCTGGGGGTTGTTTTCGGTGGTGAGCTGGGAGTAAGCGTAATAGATCGTGCCGCCCAGCAATACGAAGATCAGCAGCGGATCGCGCAGGAGTCGGGTGGTGTTCATCGGTGATGTATCGCAGGAGGCGGGGGAATCGCCCCGGCAGTGGCAGTGCCGGGGCAGGGCGACGCGATTACTTGCCGTCGTCGACGATATGGGGATGCAGGTAGTCGTCCGGCAGCCCCTTCTTGCGCATCGCGATACCGTTCAGGCACTGGCGCAGAATCGCCTTCGAGTTCTGCACCGTGATGTAACCCGGGTCGCGTTCCGGCCGGAGTTCGACGATTTCCATGCCCACCAAATTGTTCTCGGCACAAATGCGGCGAACCAGCGGCAGGGCCTCGCGCATGTACATACCGCCCGGTTCCGGCGTGGATGTGCCCGGGATGAAGGCCGGGTCGACCACGTCGATGTCGAATGACAGGAACACTGGCTTGCCGTTGGCTTTGGCTTCAGCGAGCACGTCGTCCATGACGGCCTCCCAGCCACGGCGCTCGATCTCGGCCATCATGTGGTAGCGCAGGCCCGAGGAACGGTTCCATGCGACGCCGTCCATGTCAGAGGAGTTCGGTCCGCGCAGGCCGAGCTGGATGATGTCCTCACCCTTGATGAAACCGTCTTCGACCAACTGCCGAACCGGGTTGCCGTGCGTGTTGAAAACGCCGAATCCGACCGGTGCCTGGTCTGCATGGGCGTCGAAGTGAATGATCTGGACGTTACCCTTGCCGTAAACGTCGGTCAGACCGGCGGCGTCCGGGTACATCAGTGCGTGACCGCCCCCGATGATGATCGGGATCGTGCGCCTGCCGTCCTTTAGCTTGACGCCGGCCACTTCGGCAACCATCTTGCGGACCTCCGGAATACTCTGCTCCATGCTGAGTGGATGGATCGGCGCATCGCCGTAGTCGACTACCGTGAGTTCCTGGAGTACCGTGAGTCCACTGTTCAGTTCCGGCATCACGAACGCGCCCCAGTTGTGGTACACGTCCGACTTCATCGGTGCACGCATCTCCATGGGGCCGTAACTTTGTACGCGCATGCCGTTGAAGAGCTCTGCGCCGAAGATCGCGACCTCGACTTGTCCTGCCTCGAGATCTTCCTTGGTCAGGGCGACGGGAAGATGGAAGAAGGTCGGCATGCCTTGCCACGGCAATCCACCCACATAGCGTTGGATGTTGATCGGGCCGGGTTCGCGCCCTTCGGACAGGTCGTCACGCATCTTTTTCCAGACGTCGTAGGTCGGGTCGTCTTTGTTCATGCGGATCAGCGGCTCGACACCCTCGTCAATGCGGTCGATCTCGTCCGGGGTGTCAGCGGCACCCATCTGCTGGGCCTGGATGGCTAGGGGCGCCATCAGTATGGCGAGTGTCGTGGCGATCAGTCGTTTCTTCACGGTGACTTCCTTTGGCTGGGTGAAACAGGTTGCTTTACATCAGGACGCGCAAGCGCAGCGAACCGATCAGCACATGGTTTCGGTTCATGTTGCCCTGCGGGTTGAAAATCAGCTGCAGGTCCGGCGTGACCTCGATGTTCGGCGCCAATTGCAGCTTCCAGAATGTCTCTACGCCGGTTTCGCCTGACAGCGTGTTGTTCGTCGGTTCCGCCCACCACGCGGCCAGTCCGATGCGGTCGTAGCGAAACCCGAGTGGGTGCTTGATCTGCACACCGGCGCCGATACGTTGCCTGAACGCTCGCCAGTCCTCGCCGGCGTAGCTGTAGCGGAAGAAGGCGCCGTAGTCGTTGCCGATATCCTGGTCGAAGCTCAGCGCCATGGCCCAGCCTGATGGCTGCTTGTTGGCGCCGGTGCCGATACTGTCGGTGTAGTAACCGGTGAAACGGTAGATGCCTTCGCCAAGCCCGGCAGTGTTGGTCGGCGTCAGGCCGAGTTCGACGGCGTACTCCCACTTGCCGCTGTCGAGGGTATCGAAGCTGATGTCGGTCGACGTGCCGTCGGCCTCCCTGACCATGCCGGTCAGGTAGGCCTCGTCCATGTGGTACTGGCCGAACAGCCCCATGCCGTTGCGCGCCGTGAAGGGTACGACAGTGTTGTTGACCAGTTGCGGGGTCAGGAAGTCTTCGCGATCACCGACCGCGTAACGATTCAGGTTGAGAAACGTTCGGGTTGTCAGCTTGCCGATACCGAAGCGCAGCGTATCGTCGAGGAACCACTGCTCCCAGCTCAGCATCTGCCAGAGGTCGTTGTAGTCGCCGGGCGCGGTATCGCCGCCGTTGGTTGGTGTGATGATGCCGACGTCCTGCATGAACTGCGAGGTGTGGCGGCTGCCCAGCGTACGCGAAACCTGGTACCAGCCCATCAGCGTCCCGCGCTTCATGTCCGCCCTGTCGACGGCAGCCCACTGGAAGATCAGGTTGGTTTCGTCGTTGCTCGTATGCAGGCCGTTGAGGCGCAGGTCCCACTGCGCCTGCGGCGAGTACTCGACGGTGTAGCTGAAGCCGTAGTCTTCACGCAGTCGGTCCTTCCAGGCGAAGTAACCGGAGAAGGCGTCGGTCAGCGGTTGCAGCAGGTCGTGCCCGCTCTTCAGCCGGCGTTGCGCCTGGCGCTGATTGATGGCGATCTCGCCATAGATGGCACTGGCGTCTGTCGATTCCGCAGCGCCGGTGCCGGCACCGGCGCAGGCCAGGATACAGCCGAGAAACAGGCGCGCCGACAGGTTTTGCCTGTCGTGGCAGAATGTCGAAGAGATCGTTGTCATTGGACCGTTTGCTGCAGTCGGCTGGAATCCTGGCCGGTGAGGAGGCCGAATGGTTCCATACAGCGCGCTTCGCCGGCAGGTTAAGAAAGTTGTTAACTTTGCGGTTGAGCGGTTTGCAAGCTTCTAAATAAACGGGTGATTGTGGAAGAACTGGTGACTTCCGAAGCGGTTCGCGGGGCCCTCGACAAGGTGTTGCAGGCGCATGCCTTCCGGGTGTCGGAGCGGCTGCGCCGATTGTTGCGACACCTGGTCGAGAGCTGCCTCGCCGGCAACGAACAGCGGCTGAACCAACGTGAACTGGCCGAGGCCGTGTTCGAACGGACGGTGGGTTTCGACCCCGATCGCGATGCGATCGTTCGTGTCGAGATGCGCAAACTGCGCCAGGCGCTGGACCTGTATTACCTCGAGCAGGGCCAACACGATGCGGTCGTGATTTCGGTGCCCAAGGGCGGCTACGTCCCGAGGTTCGAGGTGAGAGAGGGAGCGGCTTCGCTGCCGGCCCCTGAGCCCGGCATGGCGTTGCGCCTTGCGGTGATGCCGTTCCGGGACCTGTCCAGGCCAAAAAATGCGGCGTGGCTGGCGAACGGTGTCCACGAAGACATCATGACCATCCTGGGCCGTATTCCCGAATTGCACCTGGTCAGTGTCGATCGGTCAGACGGCGCCGACGCCCCGCCGGGCGTGGTCCGTGATTTGTATGGCCAGCGCCAAGTTAGGTACCTGCTGGACGGCTCGATCCGCCTGATCGGCAAGCAGGTGCGTGTTACCGCGCGACTTTACGACACGATGGCGGATTGCCAGATCTGGTCAGGTCGCTACGATCGTGTCGTTGAACTCGACAGCCTGCTCGCGATGGAAGAGGACATCGCGCGGCACGTCGTCGCAGGTGCCGTCGACCTCTTTACCGGTGCGATCGGCCAGAAGGTGCGCAACGACCGGGTGGTTCAGAGCATTGACCGCGATCCCGTCTACGCGGCGCAGATCGCGTTTCATCGCTACCTCCACGAATCCAACGACGTCGCCTACGACGACGCACTGGAGCATGTGACGCAGGCCGGCGGACTGTTTCCGGACGACCCGCTGTTGCTGTCGATGCGAGCGGACCTGCTGCGTGCAGGGTACGCGCTGGGTTTCCGCGATGTGGAAAACCCCGGCGATGAAGCGCTGACGCTGGGTGAACGGGCGCTGGCGGTTGCACCCGATTGCGTCCCCTGCCGTGTCTCCCTGTGCTTCACGCTGTTGTTCCGGCGTGACACGGTGCGCCTGCAGGAAGAGATCGAGCATGTGCTGGTCGATCCGACGGCGCCGACGTCGTACCGTTCCGATGCGGCCGTGCCGATGGCGCTTTCCGGGCGATGGGAGGAAGGGTGCGCGATACTCGAGACGTTGATTCGGGATTCCGATGTCTACCCGCACTACTTCCGCTACCCGCTGTTCCTGCGCGCCTACCGCCAGGGCGATTACGACGAGGCCGGACAGCAGGCGGAGCGGTTCAGCGATACCGGTTTTTTCTGGGCGCCGATGCTTAAGGCGGCCGTCTGCGGCAAGCTGGGTCAGCGCAGCAGCGCGACTCAGCACCTGGCCGACCTCTTGGTGCTGCGGCCGGCTGTCACGACCCTGGCCAGGCGGTCGCTGGCCGCCTACATTGCCGAAGACGTGCTGATCGAGGATGTCGTCGACGGTTTGCGCAGGGCCGGACTGAGCGTGGCATGACCCGCTTGCGCGCACGCGGCGTCGACCTGGCGCTGTGGGGGCCGATATCGTGCGGCGTTGCCGGAGCAGCCGCCTTCAACCTGGCACCACTCTATCTCGACGGCATGCGCCGGCGTCTCGGCCTCGACGACGCGCAGACCGGCTGGCTGATGGGGGCTGAAATCGCGGGTATCGCGCTCGCGGCCATGCTGGCGCTGGCCGCGTGTCGGCAATGGGACCCGGTTCGGCTCGCGCGAGCCGGGCTGGTCATGATCGTCGCCGGGAACCTGGTGTCGCTGCTGGTCACGGGCTTCGCTTCGCTGCTCGGCGTACGCTTTCTCGTCGGTCTGTTTGGTGACGGTATCGTTTATGCCGCGGCCATCATGCTGCTGGGAACCCGTCCGTCGCGGGTCAGGGCATTCGCGACGCTGTCGCTCACCAACATGGCCGTCACTGCTGCTGTGCTCTGGGGGCTGCCGCGTATGCCGCTCGATGAACCCGGCATCGGTCCAATCGCAACCTTCGTCTTTTTCGCGCTATTGGCGCTGTTGGCCGTTCGACGCCTTGACACGGTAGCGCCGACGTTCGCCGGTTCCGGCGTCGGGTTGTCGGGCCCCGCCCGGCACCTGCGATGGATCCAGTTGATCGCGCTGTTCGGGCTGGCGGCCTACGCGGTCAATCTCGGTGCCGTGTGGCCGTTCGCTGAGCGGTTGGCAGAGGGGGCAGGTGTGGCGGGGCCGGCAATTCCGCAGCTGCTGGTGGTCTCCGTCCTGTTCCAGGCCATGGGCTCTGTCACGGCGCTGGTGCTCGGCCGCAACGGGCGGCACGGACGCGTGTTGCTGTTCGTGATGCTGATGCAACTGGCTTCGCAGGCACTCATCTGGCAGGCCGACGGCTCTGCCAGCCTGTTGATCGGTCTTTCCCTGTGGGGCGCATCCTGGAATCTCGGCATCGCTTTCCTGTTGGCGACCATTGCCGGTATGCCGAACGGCAGCCGTGGCCTGGCGTTCGTGCCGGGTGTGGAGGCGCTCGGGGTGTCTCTCGGTCCGATGTTCGTCGCCATGGCGCTGAGCGGGCACCTGCAGGACACCGTGCCGATGGTTGCGACAACAGCCATGCTGTTCGCCCTGGCCGTCTTCCTGTCCATCGACCGGCGTCGTCGCGGCGACTGATAGCGGGTCGTGGATTCGCCGGTGCGGACCGGCGTGGCGTCTGCGGACAAGGGATTGGCGCTGCGGGCATAACGGCTTCCGACCAGGCATTCGTATTCTCCCCGGTGATGAAGCAGCCAGCCTGTTGGCTGCAAACCCGGAGGCAAACGATGTTCAGATACGAAGTGCGTCACCTGTTGCAGCAGCAGACACTGGCAGGCCCCGTGACCTTCGTGGGTCTTGGGGCGCAGAGCGGCAGGCGCAGCACGGTCCAGGTGTTCCCCGCTGCGGCGGATACCGGGCTGCGATTCGTGCGTTGCGACCTGCCGGCCAACGAAGGCCTGCTCCGGGCAAACTGGGATAACGCGTCCGCCAGTGCGATCGGCACCCAGTTGCGTAACCGATTCGGTCACCATCTCGCGCCGGTCGATCACCTGTTGTCGGCGCTGACCGGTCTTGGCATCGATAACGCGGAAATCTTCGTCGACGGTCCGGACCTGCCGCTCATGGACGGCAGTGCACTGCCCTTCGTCACCGCCCTGGCCGGTGCCGGGGTCGTCGAGGCTGGAGCGGAGCGAGACCTGTTGCTGGTGCGCAAGCCGGTTCGTATCGAGCACGCCGACACCTGGGCCGAGTTGCTGCCCGACATGTCCCAACGGATAACGCTGGCTATTGAGAGCCCCTGTCCCACGCACGGTACCCAGTTGTTGAGTCTTTGTCTCTCGCCCTCGGTCTACGTGCGTGAACTGGCCGCCGCAAGGACGTTCGGCTTTGCCGACTCCCGGGCCAGGCTCGATCTTTACGGGGACATGGACGCTTCCGAGACAGATTCGCGCGGGGTGAGGCCCGCGTCAGACCTGGCGGATATCCGTTTTCCTGACGAGTACGTGCGCCACAAGACCCTGGATGTCCTTGGCGACCTGGCGCTTGCCGGTCGCACGGTCATTGGGCACCTGCTTACGAACCGGCCGGGTTACACCGTCGTCCGGGATCTTCTCGCGCTGGCCGGGCAGACCCCCGGAGCACTCGAAAGCGTGTCGGCAACCGGCTTTTACGACTGCCGCTCCGGGGGCGAGTGCCTGATACAGATGGGACTCGCCGAGCCGGACCCCATGGCCGCCACGGCCGTGCCAGGAGATGGCTTCCCTGCCGAGTTGCGTTCCGCGGCTCGCCGAATGTAACGGCGCTGAAAGCGGGTGACCGGGCTAACCGGTTTGCCGGGCGCGGTACCGGCTCGGCGATTCACCCTGCCAGCGCCTGAACGCGCGGGTGAAGTTACTTGGGTCCGAAAAACCGAGCAGGTAGGTGATCTCGTTGATCGTCAGTCGCGAGTTGCCGAGGTAGTTCAGTGCCAGTTCGCGCCGCGTCTCGTCGAGCAGGTGCTTGAAAGTCGTTTGCTCGTCGCCGAGACGGCGTTGCAGGCTGCGCACGCTGAGGTTCAGGTTGCTGGCCATGTCTTGTTCGGTGACGGGGCCGGCCGGCAGCGCATCGACCAGGCGTGCCTTGACCCGGGCGGCGACGGCATGCCTGTCCAGGTCGGCCAGGTAGTCGATCAGCACGCGCTCGTTGGCGTGTGCCAACTCGGCGTTACCGTTGGGGAGTGCGAACTCGGCCGTTGACCGCTCCACCCGGAACACGAATTCATCCGCATCGAAGACGACCTCGCTGCGCAGTCGTTCAGCGAACGAGCGTGCACACGCGGCTGCGGGACGGGCATGAGGCAGTTCGATACGCCGTGGCCTGAAGGTACTGCCAAAACTCGTCGTACACAGCGTGAAGAGCACGGCCGCCGTTGCATCCTGCGCCGCCGGTGCGGCCTTTATCGCCGGGGCCAGCGGGCGCAGGCAGAACGCGTAGTGATCCGCGTGTTCTTCCAGGTTCGCCTCGCTCGCCGTCGTTGCGACGCGGAAAAAACGCACAAGGCGCTGGAACGCATCCAGCAGCGTGTCGCTGGCCAGCCAGGCGAAGCCAATGCCATGCAGGTTGGTCGGATGAAAACGCTGCCCGATCTCGAGGCCGAGGCAGGCGTCGCCGGTCGTTTCCACCGCGGCGAGCCACAGGCGGGTCATTGCCGAGAACGGGTAGCGCGCATTCGGATCCTGCATACGAACCGGGTCGAGCCCGATTTCACGCAACAGTGCTTGGCCATCGACGCCCCGACGTTCGTGAACCGCCCCGGGAATCGCGGA
>JAGRGW010000169.1 GCA_020445315.1 Gammaproteobacteria bacterium | reverse complement strand
ACGTTCATGTGACCGGGCATGCGACCGGCCACCGGGTGCACACCGAACAGCAACTCCACGCCGCGGGCGTCCAGCAGTTCCATCAGTTCCTTCAGCGCGTGCTGCGCCTGGGCCACGGCCATGCCGTAGCCGGGCACGACGATGACCCGGTTGGCGTCTTCCATCCAGTACACGGCGTCCTCGACCGAGGCCGACTTGATACCCTTTTCCATCGCCGTGGCACCGGCACTCGCAGCGCCGTCGCTGTCGCTGCCGAAGCCGCCGAATACCACGTTGATGATCGAGCGGTTCATGGCCTTGCACATGATGTACGACAGGATCGCACCGGAGAAGCCGACCAGCGCACCGACGATGATCAGCAGGTTGTTGTGCAGCGTGAAACCGGTCGCCGCGGCGGCCCAGCCGGAGTAGCTGTTCAGCATCGAGATGATCACCGGCATGTCGGCGCCACCGATCGGGATGATCAGTGTCACGCCCAGCAGCAGCGCCAGCAGCGTCATCAGGGTCAGCGAAACGACGCTGCCGGTCATCGCGAAATGGATGCCGAGCGCGATCGTCGCCACGGCGATGGCGGCGTTGAGCTGGTGCTGCATGGCAAACTTGACCGGCTTACCGGAAATCAGCCCCTGCAGCTTGCCGAAGGCGATGACCGAACCGGTGAACGTGATCGCACCGATGATCGCACCGGCAGACAACTCACCCATCAGCACCGCGTTGAGCAGGCCGGCATCGCGCTTGTTGAGAAAGGTGCCGACCGCGACCAGCACCGCGGCGAGGCCAACGAAGCTGTGCAGCGCCGCGACCAGCTGCGGCATCGACTTCATCTGGATACGCATCGCCAGGACGATGCCAATGGCGCCGCCGATCAATACACCGGCGATGATGAAGCCGTAAGACTGCACCTCGTTGCCGAGCAGCGTGGCCGCGATGGCGATTGCCATGCCGGCCATGCCAAGGAAATTGCCGCGCCTGGCCGAGGCCGGGTGGGTCAGGCCCTTCAGCGACAGGATGAACAGCACGGCGGAGACCAGGTAGGCAATCGCCTGTGCGTTGGCGGATATCTGCATGCCTCAGGACCTCACTTGTTCTTCTTGCGAAACATCGACAGCATCCGGTTGGTCACCAGGAAGCCACCGAACACGTTGATCGATGCCAGCAGGACGGCGACGAAGCCGGTGATCTCGGCAAACGTCCCGGCCGACTCGAGACCGGTGACCAGCAGGGCCCCGACGATGACGATGCCGGATATGGCGTTGGTCAGAGCGACAAGCGGGGTGTGCAGGGACGGTGTGACACCCCAGATTACCCAGTAGCCGATGAAACAGGCCAGGACGAATACGTACAGTGCGACCAGCGTTTCTGGCATGGCTGCATCCCCTCTTGGAAGTTCGAATTCGGGTTCAGGAATCGGCCCGGCGCACCTGCGCCGCGCGGGTGATCTCGTCGTCGTCGAGCGGCTTCAGCACCAGGCCGTCGTCGACCTTGTCCAGCATGATCTCGAGCAGGTTGGCGATGTTCTTGGCATAGAAGGCACTGGCGTCGGAGGCCATCATCGCCGGGTAGTTGGTGTGCCCGACCAGTATGACACCGTGCCGGACAACGACCTGGTCCGGCTCGGTCAGCGGGCAGTTGCCGCCCGTGGCCGCGGCGAGATCGACGATGACCGAACCATCGCGCATGCGCTGGACGACATCCTCGGTGACCAGCACCGGTGCAGGTCGACACGGGATCAACGCCGTCGTCACGATGATGTGCGCCTTGGCCAGCACGTCCGACAGCATCGCCTGCTGGCGGGCCTTGCCCTCGTCCGACAGCTCCTTCGCGTAACCGCCCTCGCCGGCCCCGGTCTCGCCGATATCGAGGTCGATGACCTTGGCGCCCAGCGAGGCGATCTGCTCGGCGGTTTCGGGACGCACGTCGTAGGCGGAGACGTCCGCACCCAGTCGACGCGCCGTTGCAATCGCCTGCAGCCCGGCGACGCCGGCGCCGAGCACGACCACGCGCGCCGGCTTGGCCGAACCGGCCGACGTCATCATCAGCGGCAGAAAGCGACCGAAATGCGCCGCCGCCTCGATCACGGCCCGGTAACCGGCAATGTTGCTCTGTGACGACAAGGCATCCATCGACTGTGCGCGCGAGATGCGCGGGATCCGTTCCATGGCGATGACCCTGACGCCGCGCGCGACCAGCCCGTCGATGACCGGGTCGTCCCCGCAGGTCTCGGCCAGGCCGACCAGCACCGCGTCATCGCGCAGCTGCGCGGCCTCGTCGGCCGACGGTTTGCGCACCTTGGTCACGATGTCGCAAGCCAGCGCGCCGGCCGCATCGGTCAGTTCCACGCCGACGGCCTCGTAGGCCGCATCGGCAAAGTGAGCGGCTTCGCCGGCGCCACGCTCGAGCAGCACCTGGAGGCCCTTGTCGACCAGTTTCTTGGCAATTTCGGGTGTCGTCGCGACACGCGATTCGCCGGACATTTGTTCTTTCGGTATACCGACCTTCATGATTTTCCGCTTGTTTTTGCTGCCGTTGGGCCCGATCAGCCGGCGATTATCTTCTGAACCGGTAATTCGGGTCAAAATCAATGATCATTGTCGCGAAAACCGGTGGCGTCACGCATCGACCGCCTGCCCTGTCGAAGCGCGTTCCCGCCCCACCGGCAAGGGTGTCAAAACCCTTTACGCTCATTTCCCGACGCCCGGAGAATAAACACATACATTGCTGTTTTTATTAACTAATTACACATTGGCCCGATCCCTGCATCAGCAGACGTGAGCCTGACCGGATCGCAGGACTCGCCGAGACAATAAGAAGAGTCAACAATAACAAGAAGATCTTACGCATCGCCCGCGATGTGACTTAACAGCCGACCTCGTGTCGGCTTTCGTTTTTTCAGGCCACCGGTTCGCACATCCGCGCAGCTCAGGATGGCCTGTCGGTCGACACCTTCCACGCGGCGATCAGGGCCGCCAGGTCCGCCACGTCCCAATCGGGATGCACGGACTCGGGCAGCGCGTCGGCAACCCCGAAGCGGCCGGTCCTGACCAGCGCGGTGCGCATACCCAGCGCCAGCGCGCCTGCGATGTCGGTGTCGGGGCGATCGCCGACCATAATGCACTGCCCCGGCTGTAGTCCGAGTGATGCCAGCGCGAGGCGGAACAGCAGCGGGTTCGGTTTGCCTATCACCGTCGGCTGTACACCGGTCGCCACGGCGACAGCCGCGACCAGCGCCCCGCCCCCCGGCAGAACCCGGTGCACACCATCGACCATGGCGTCGACATTGGCATCCGGGTTGGTCGATACCAGCCGCGCCCCCTGTTTCAGCACCAGGTTGATAGCGATCGACAGGCTCTCGTAATCGAGCCCTGGCCCCTCCCCGACGACGACGAAATCGGCATGCGCGGCATCCTCCCGTCCGACCGCCGACAGGGCGGCGTGCAGATCGCCCGCGCCGATCGCAAAATAGCGGAAGCCGGGTTGCTGATCGGCCAACCAGGTCGCCGTCGCCTGCGCCGTCGTGATGATCGCCCCGACGTCCGGCTCGGGCAGGCCCAGGGCGCGGAAATGCGCGACCACCTCGGCCGGACTTCGAATCGGGTTGTTGGTAACGAAACGGTGCGGACGCCGCAGCAGCCAGCTCAGGAAATCGGCGGCGCCCGGAAGCGCCCGCTCGCCGTGGAACAGTACGCCGTCCATGTCGACCAGCAAGCCGGTGCGACCGCTCCGCCAATCCGGCACGGGCACCCGGTCGTCGCGTATCGGCGGCGATTCAGAGACGGCCGAGTTCCTCTGCGAGCACAGACACGACCCGGTCGATGTCCTCTTCGCTGTGATCGGCACAGACGAAGAAGCGCAGGCGCGCCGATTTTTCCTCCACCGCCGGATACAATATCGGCTGGACATTGATCCCGCGCGAGAACATCGCCTCGGACAACCGCGCCGCGCGTAACGAACTGCCACAGATGGCCGGCACGACGGCCATACCGACACTGCTGCCGGTATCGATGCCACTACCGCGAGCGGTCTGCAGGAATCGGCTGCCACGCGCCTGCAGCCGAACGACCCGCTCCGGCTCGGCCAGCATCTTGCGCAATGCAGCCAGGGACGCGGCCGCCAGCGGTGGCGACATGCCCACGCTGTAGAGGAACCCGGGTGCAGCGAGCTTGAGATGCTCGACGAGGGCCGATTCACCGGCAACGTAGCCGCCACAGCCGGCCAGCGCCTTGCTCAGCGTGCCCATCCAGATGTCGACGTCGCCGCTGTCGACGTCGAAGTGCTCGCCGATACCGCGCCCGGTCGCACCCATGACGCCGAACGAGTGGGCCTCGTCGACCATCAGGAAACACCGGTGATCGCGCTTGATATCGATGAATCGCGGCAGGTCCGGGTAGTCACCGTCCATGCTGTAGATGCCTTCGATCGCGATCAGCACGCGCTCGAATCGGTGGCGCTCCCGCATCAACAACGCATCGAGCGCGGCCCAGTCGTTGTGCGGGAACGGCAACCGCTTGGCCCCCGACAGCTGGATACCCTGCAGGAGGCTGTTGTGAATAAGCGCATCGTGGACGACTAGGTCCTTCGGACCGAACAGGTGACCGACAGTCGTGACATTGGTCGCATGACCACTGACGAAGACAATGGCATCGTCGACGCCGTAGGTATCCGCGATCAGCCTTTCCAACTCGCGGTGCACGGGCCGCTCGCCCGACACCATGCGACTGGCCGACGAGGAGGTGCCGTAACGCTCGACTGCGGCGATGGCGGCCGCGTTGACGTCGGCGTCCCCGGCCAGGCCAAGGTAGTTGTAGCTGGAGAAGTTCAGGTAGTCGCGGCCTTCGATCGTGGCCGTGCGCCCCGAACAGCCCTCGTGTGACTTGAAGAACGGGTTGGCCACGCCAAGACGCTCGGCACCCTCGCGGACGATACGGAGCTGCTGGTATCCGGGGTGGTCGCGAAAGGAATAGAACCGTTCCGGGATATCGGACCGCAGCGCGGTCGCGCCCTCGGCACCCTGCCTGTCGTTGCGGTCCGCCTGGCGAATGCGGCGCTCAAGGGATTGCTTGATCAACTGCTCCTTGATGCTGTCCTTCAGTCCGAAACCACCCTGCTTTTTCATCGATCATCCATCAGCGACTTGGACTGTGCGGCCTTGGACTGCAGTTCTTGCGTGACCGCATCGACGGCATCCGCATCCGCTCCGCTGCCATGCTGCGCGGCGAGCCTCTGCACGGCCGACTGGTCGTCGCCGGCCTCACCGTCGGTCGAACGCAGCTGCCGGATCATCGTCTGTACCAGCCGCTCGATCGTCAGCCCCTCGCTCAACGCCATCAGCGGCAGCGTGACACCGAAACGTGTCTCCACGGCGGCCACCAGTTCCATGCCCATCAGGGAATCCATGCCGATATCGTGCAACGACTTGCCGTCCTCTATCTTCTCCGGCGCGACGTGCAGTATCTCACCGACTTCCCGCTTCAGCACCTCGGCGATGGCCGCCGCGAGTGCATCGTCGTCGAGTTCCTCGAGCCAGCGCTGCAACTGCTCGGCACCGTCCGCATCCGCACCGGCATCCTCGGCCTCCTGTACCAGGTCGGCGTACTTGGGCGAGACCGACGATGGCAGCGAACGCTGCAGCGTCGCCCAGTCGAGTTCCATGACACCGACGCCCGACAGGTCGTGCACCAGCAACTGTTCGAGCGCGGCAAGGGCCTCGGCCGACTGCAGGGCCGAACCACCGAGGCGTGACTGCAACTGCTCCTTGATCTTGCTGTTGCGGGCCAGGTAGCCAACGTCGTCGATGGCACCCCAGCTGATGCAGGTCGCCGGCAACCCGGCGCTGCGACGTGCATTGGCGAGCACCTCGAGGAACCGGTTCGCGGCCACGTAACTGGCCTGCCCGGGGTTACCGAACAGGGTCGTCGCCGATGAGTAGAGGACGAAAAAGTCCAGTTCCAGGTCGCGACTGAGCAGGTCCAGGTGCCTGGCGCCGTCGATCTTGGGCGCCAGCACGTTGCGGATACGGGTTGCATCGAGACCGCGCACGAGGCCATCGTCGATGACCATGGCCGCGTGGACGATGCCGCGTAACGGCGGCATGGTCTGCCGCACCTGCTCGAATGTCGCGCGCAGGGCAGCGAGATCGGTGACGTCGCAGGCAACCGCGCGCACCCTGACGCCCTGCTTCTGCAGCGACTCGATCGCCGAGGCCGCCTCGTCGTCAGCGGCACCGCGCCGACTCAGCAGCACGAGATGCCGGGCACCGCGGCCGGCCAGCCATACCGCCGTCGCGAGTCCGAAACCGCGCATGCCGCCGGTGACCAGGTAGGTCGCATCGGCATCCAGCGTCAACGCGCCGTGATCGGGGGCCGCCTGCTCGATGCTGCCGACACCTTCGTCGAAACCCAGCACGACCTTGCCGATCTGCCGCGACTGCTGCATGAAGCGGAAAGCCTCGACCGCCTGTGCCGCCGGGAACAGCCGGTACGGCAACGGCTTGAGTTCACCGTGCTCGAACAGCCGCATCAGTTCCGTGAACACGCGCCGGGTCAGCGCCGGGCGTTCGGCCATCAGCTGGTCGGCATCGATGCCGAAGTAGGAAATGTTGTTGCGAAACGGACGCAGACCGATCCGGGTGTTCTCGTAGAAGTCACGCTTGCCCAGCTCGAGGAAACGCCCGAACGGCCGCAGTACGCGCAGGTTGCGGTTGATCGCCTCGCCGGCCAGGGAATTCAGTACCACGTCCACACCCTCGCCGCCGGTCAGGTCGAGGATGTCGTCGGCGAATGCCAGCGATCGCGAGTCGAGCACGTGATCGGCACCGAGCAGGCGGACGACGTCGCGCTTGACCTCGCTGCCGACGGTCGCAAAGACCTCGACGCCGGCAGCGCGCGCGATCTGCATCGCGGCCAGTCCGACACCGCCGGCGGCACCATGAATCAGCAGGCGCTCGCCCTCCTCGATTCGGGCCAGGTGATGCAGCGCGTAGTAGGCGGTGAAGAAGGTCGTCGGGACGGTGGCGGCGGCCGGGAAAGACCAGTTCGCGGGCTTGCGTGCCACTGCCGACACCGGTGTGACCACGCGCTCGGCAAAGCTGGCCGGCGCGAACGCGATCACCTCGTCGCCGACCGCAATACCGTCGGCCTGATCACCGACGGCGGTCACGACACCCGACAGTTCCATGCCGAGCGTGGCGCCGGCAAAACCGTTCTCGACCGCCTCGTCGGACAGCAATCCCATGGCGTACATGACGTCGCGGAAATTCAGGCCCGCAGCCCGGACCTCGATCTCGACGTCGCCCGAGCCCACTTCCGGCAACGACTTGCGAGACCATTGCAGGTTTTTCAACGGGCCCGGCTGGCGGAAATCGAGACAGGCAACCTCACGTCCCGACTGACCGGGTGCCTCGCCGGCGCCGAGCAGGCTGGCGGGCCGGACGGTATGCAGTCGTGGACAGTAGCGCCCCAGCGGCGAGTAGATGACCTCGTCCTCGCCGTCGGCATGACAGATCTCGTCGACCAGCGCCTTCGAGGTGGCCTCGGGGTCGTGCGGGTCGGCCAATTCGACCAGACGGATACCGAGGGCGTCGAACTCGTTCATCAGCGTGCGGGTGAATCCCCACAACGTGGCATCGTCGACCGGTGCTGCCGGTGCACCGGGCACGAGGTCGCCGGTGGCACCGGATGTCACGAACAGGATTGCCGGCGCCACACCGCTGTCGACGCAGGCATTGCAGAGTGCCGCCGCGTCGATGCAACGGCGACCGGCGGCCATCGGGTCCGTGGGGCCGAAAGGCAGGTCATGCATGACCACGATGCCCTGCGGTACGCCACGCTGACTGCGCATTTCCGCCAGGTAGCGATCGACCGGCATACCTCCCTCGTCTGCCGTGGCCGCGTCGAAGGTCAGGGTCTCGCCCACCCCGGCAAGGCAGGTACTGACGTCGAGGCTACGCAAACCTGCGGCCAGCAACTCGGCGAGCACGCGACCCGGTCCAGCGCTGTCGTGCAGGATCAGCCAGCAGCCATCGGCATCGCGGTCATCGATCGCCGGACGCTCCTGGGCGCGGCTGGAGCGGGCGCACAACAGGTAGGCACCGTCGGTATGGGTCGGCATGTCGTGCACGAGGGCGACGTCCGCCAGGCCGAGCCGCTGCAGCGCGGTCAGCCAGCCGTGCGCCGGTCGCGCATTGGGCACGAACCCGTCGCCTTGTGCCTGCCACCAGCTCTCGCGCAGGCCGAACACGAGCCGTTGCCAGCGCGAGACCGGCTGCTCGGCCAGCGCAAGAATGCCGCCCGGCAGCAAGCGTTCGGTCAGGGTCGCCAGCAGCCTTTCGGGATACGTCGCGTGACTCAACTCGTGGGCGACCAGCACGATGTCGAAACGTTCTGGAACTGTCGCGCCGTCTCCCGCGTCCAGTAGCAGCGTGTCCACGCGCGGGTAGTGCTCCAGCAACAGGCCCATCGACTCGAAAACCTGGGCGTTGTTGGTGGCCACGACGTAGTCACAGCAGTCGAAGTCGAGTTCGGGCAGGACCTGCGCGGCCAGTTGCGAATGGCCGAGGGTGAACTCCAGCACGCGCAGTCGTTCGCCGGGCTTCAGTTTTTTCGCAGCCGAACGAACCATATCGGCCAACGCCCTGTTACCCGACGACAGTGACGGCGAGCCGCGCAGGTAATGCGCGATCATCGGATGATCGGCGTCCGCCGGCACCAGGTCCTCTGCCGGCCTGTCACCGCGCAACACATCGACGAGGTGCTTACCAACGCGACCCAGCAGCAGTATTTCGGCGGCATAGTCCGGGTAGTCACCGAGCAGGCTGGTCCATATCGACGCCGCCGATGGCAGTTCCTGGTCGCTCGACCAGGCCAGGCCCTGTTCCGACTCTTCGAGCAACCCGTCGTCGCGCAATATGTCGATCAGTTGGCGCAGGTAAACCGCCTGCCGTTGCGCGACCCGGCCGGACAGCACCAGTTCATCGGCATCGATACCGCTGGCCTCCCCCGTCAACTCGCGCAGCGCCTCCAGCGCGAATGCCGCGCACAACACGTCGATCAGTGGCTCGATTTCGTCATAGAAGGGCGCGCGCGCAACAAGACGGTCCTGCGCGTGCAGGGTTTCGCGACAGACGTTCGGCAGGTTGCTGTCGGCGGCCACGACTGCCAGGCGGTTCGCATCCAGCGGCTTCGGCACGACGTCGAACTTGAGGTAGCCGGTGTGATCGACAACGCCTCGACGCAGGATTACCCCGCGGAAACGCGCGCCCTCGACCAGGGCGACACAGCGCCCCTGATCATCGAACAGCTCGAAATCGGCCACGACCGAGCGCGCGCCGCGGCCCGTGATCGCGGCCCGGGCCAGGCTGATCGCGCGGCCGCTGCGGAACTGGCGCAATCGGCCGATCTTCACCGGAACGAAGGCCACGCCGCCGGCGCTGCCGATCTCTGCGCGCAACAGGTCGACCAGCAGTTGGAAACAACCATCGAGCACAGCCGGGTGCAACAGTTCGGTTTCGAGGGCAGCGACCGGTTCGGCCGGCCGTTGCAGCTGTGCGATCACCTGGCGCCCCTGGAACCAGATCCGGCCCACCGCCCGGTAGGCCGGACCGTAATCGAGTCCGACACCGGCAGTCAGTGCATAGTGCTGTTCGGCCCCGCTGTCAGCGACGCGCTGGGGCGGATGCAGCGGACGTCGGTCGGTCCCGCCGGTGGGTTTGCCGGGTAGCCGGCCGACGACGTGCAGCTGCCAGCCACCGTCTTCCAGGTAACCGCGGCTGCGGATCGTGAAGCGGCCATCGCCGGGTTCGATACTGAAGCGAACCTTGCGACTGGTGGTCTTCTCCAGCAGCAGCGGCGACAGGATTTCGAGTTCCTCGATCTCCTGGGCAGCGAACCCGGCATCGCCATTTGCCGCATCGGCGGGTTCCGAGCGGTACCAGGCCGACGCGGCGGCCAGCGCCATCTCGACGAAGCCCGCGGCGGGAAACACGACCGTGTCGCCGACCGCGTGATCGGCCAGGTCCGGGAACACGGCCAGGTCGAACAGGTTCTCCCACTGTCCCGGGTTCTCGTGCATCCGATAACCCAGCAGGCGATGCTCCAGCACCCGGTTGAAGGGTTCGTAGCCTTCACTGCTCGTGGGGTACCAGTAGCGCTTGCGCTGCCAGGGGTAGTGCGGCAACTCCGCGTTGTTGCCCGGTCGCGGAAACAGCTGCGCGACATCGGCATGCTGCACGGCCAGCACCGTCTGGTAGTAGGCGGCCAGCACCAGCGACAGGTCGCCGTTGCCGCGCTGAAGCGTCGTGACAACCCGGCCCGTACTGCCCTGCTCGCGCAGGCAGTCGTTGACGTAGGTCCGCAAGACCGCGTGCGGCCCGATTTCGACGAACAGGTTGTACCCGTCGCCGATCAGCGCATTCACCGCCTGTTCGAACAGCACCGGCTCGCGAATGTTCCGCCACCAGTACCCGTTGTCGAGGTCGGCGCCCGGTAGGTGCGCCCCGGTCACTGTCGAGTAAAACGGTATGTCACCCGCACCGGGGGCAAGCATGGCCAGGTCGCGCTTCAACACCTTCTCGATCGGATCCATGGCCTCGCTGTGGAAGGCATAGTCGAGCGCCAGGCGGCGATAGAAGATCTCGCGCTCGGCCAGCTCCGCTTCGAGTTCGGCCAGCGCCTCCGGTGGACCCGCCACGGTAACCCCGCGCGGGCTGTTGATGCCGGCCAGCGCGACGGTCCGCTCCAGCCCCGCCTGGGCCAGTATCCCGTTGATGCCCTCTGCGCTGATACCGACCGCGGTCATCTGGCCGGTACCACGAGTCGAACCCTGGTGGAGACTGCGTTCGTAGATGACCTGGATCGCCTGGCGCAGCGTCAGTGCGCCACAGGCCCAGGCCGCGGCGACCTCACCCACACTGTGTCCAACGACCGCCGCCGGCGTGCAGCCGGTCGACTGCAACATGCGCGTCAGGCCCACCTGGATCGCGAACAGCGCCGGCTGCGCGACCTCGGTTGCCGCCAGGCGCTCCTCGGCATCATCGGCACGCAGCACGTCTACGATCGAGAAATCGCCGTACGACTGGAAAATCTCGTCGACCTCTTTCACGGCCGCCGCAAACAGCACCGATTGCTGCAACAGTTCGCAGCCCATGCCGGCCCACTGCGAACCGTTGCCCGAGTAGACGAACACCGGTGCGGAGGCATCGGCCAGCGGCTCCCCGACCACGATGTGGGCGGGCTGCCTGCCGTCCGCGAACTCGCGCAGTTCCGTCTTCAGCGTCGCCAGGTCCGGCGCGAAGGCCAGCAGGCGATGCTGCAGCCACTCGCGGCGGACGGCCGCCGTGAAAGCCATGTCGTAGTAGCGGTCGTTGTCGATGCCGTCGAGGTGATCCGCCATCTGCGCGGCGGCCTCGGCCACGGCGTCGGTGTCGCGGCCAGACAGCAGCAGCGGCACGACCGCGTGCAGCCCGTCATCGCCCGACAGGCCTTCGTAACGTGCCACACCGGGTTCGGGGGCAGACTGCAGAATCACGTGGGCGTTCGCGCCGCCGAAGCCGAACGAGTTGACGCCGATGGTCAGCGTCCCTTCCGTGTCGAGCGGCGTACGCTCGGTCGCGACCTTCAGATTCCAGCCGTCGAAGTCGATGTGCGGATTCGGCGTCTTCAGGCCGATCGTCGGCGGCACGGCCCGATGCCGCAGGCACAGCAGCGCCTTGGCCAGCCCAGCCACTCCGGACGCCGTTTCGAGATGGCCCATGTTGCTCTTGACCGAACCGATCAGCAGCGGCGAACTGGCCGACCGCGAACTGCCGAGCTGAGTACCCAGCGAACGGCACTCGATCGGGTCGCCGACTGCCGTGCCGGTACCGTGGGCCTCGACATAATCGAGCTGCGACGGCTTGATGCCGGCATCGCGATAGACGCGTTCCAGCAACTCGGCCTGTGCGTCCGCACCGGGCACCGTGATGCCCTGCGTACGGCCATCGCAGTTGACGCCACTGCCGGCGACGACGGCGTGGATGCGATCGCCGTCGGCGATGGCGCTGTCGAGCGGCTTGAGCAGGAACAACCCCCCGCCCTCGGAGCGCACGTAGCCGTCACCATCGGCATCGAACACGTTGCAGACACCGCGCGGTGAGAGCATCGAGGCGCGGGAGAACCCGACGAACGCAAACGGGTGCAGGTGCAGCGCGATACCGCCCGCAAGCGCCAGGTCACACTCGCCGCGCTCGATCGCGGCACAGGCCTGGTGGAAGGCAACCAGCGACGACGAGCAGGCGGTATCGACCGCGAAACTCGGGCCACGAAGGTCGAACTGGTACGAGAGCCGGTTGGCGGCAACGCTGCCCGTCTGGCCGGTCATCGAGTTGGCGTCGAACGAGGCCAGATCGTCGGCCCGACGGTAGGACCAGTCAGAACCCGAAAAACCGATGAAGACACCACCCTGGCTTCCGCGCACGCGGGAAGGCGGAATGCCGGCATCCTCGAACGCCTCCCAGCCGAGTTCCAGCAGCACACGCTGCTGGGGGTCCATCTGCTCGGCCTCGCGCGGCGAAATACCGAAAAACGCCGCGTCAAAACCGCTGATGTCACCGATGTTGCCGGCACGTTTCGTGTAGAAGCTGCCTGCATGCGACCGATCGGGATGCAGGTAGCTTTCGACGTTCCAGCGGTCTCCCGCTATCTCGGTTACCAGGTCTCTCCCCGAACACAGGTTCGACCACAGGTCGGCCAGTGCCCCCCCTGGCAGCCGGGCGGCAAACCCGACGATTGCGATCTTCGTTTTACTCATCCAGCGCGCTCATCCACCCGGTGACCTTCTCATTTGGTTGGTTACATCGGCACAACGGGTCGCCGAATTGAATTCTGGTCGGCGGACCGGATCGGCACGCACGATGCCAGACACGTTATTGGCGACTCTAACGTGCTGGCAAAAAAGAGGAAAGTTGAAAAATCGGATACAGGTTCCACAATTTATTTGCAGTCTGTCACGGATCGCGTGGATGGCGTTAAAACAGCACGGCTGCCACCGAACCGGCGTCTAGCGGACCGTTGTCCGCCACACACGACGGGCTTCGAAGCACACGCGTGTTGCGAAACTCTACGTGAGACCGGGGACCTGCCGGAACTGGCTGCCTATCTTATCAAAGGCGGGGCAGACACTCGACGGTGCGCGATCCATTCGGGCCGGGTTCGGACGGACCCGACGGCCGCCCGACTGCCTGTGAACCACGGCCACCGCCCTGCGCCATGCATCCATGGCGCAGCGACCTCGAACAGCCGGGCGGTGCCGACCGCGACCCCATCACGGCCGGTGGGACCCAAATCCGAACCCCGGCGACGGCGCGCAACACCGCCCAAGGCACAGAAGCAGCGGCCGCAGGCCTTACCGGCTTGCGTTATCGCTCTGCGCGAAGCGCGGGATCGACGTCCAACGCACGACCGCGCGATACAGTCCGACGACAGCCGCCCTGACCAGCAGGGACAACACCGCGGTGAGTGCAAGGCCGAGAAGCGTGGCAACGGTGCCAGCCGCGACAAGAAGAACTGCTGTCAACCAGCTCATAACAACCTCCGGTTGGGAAGCGACTACCAGATCAATCTCGAATTCGACTCGCCGGGTTCGCGACCCGGCCTGCCGATACCCGGTCGTAACACCGGGCCGATAGATTAGTATATTAGCTGATTGTAACTTTTAGGCAAGTCGGTTTGGGAACGCGACTACTGCATCATGTCGTCGATGACGTTGCGGAACCAGCTGTGCGCGTAGGTCACCTCGCGTTTCCTGTGCTCGGCGCTGGCATCCATCGGTGACAATCCGCCCGATCCCTCGACCTTGGTGATCACCTTGCCATCCTCGCTGAGGCGGTAGACCGCCGCGACGGAGATGCCGTGCTCTTCCGCGATGATGCTGTAGCAGGTATTAACGTAGGTCGGTTCGCCCGGCTCCGCGCCGGCAAAACGCGACAGGATCGCGGCCACGGCGACCTTGGCCTGCGAGTTCGCGGCATAGGCCGACTTGGGCATCTTCGCCGCCGACGATGCATCGCCCAGCACGTAGATCCCGGGATGACGCGTCGACTCGAAGGTGCGCTTGTCGACCGGACACCAGTCACCATCGACAAGGTCCGCGGCAAAGGCGATCGCACCCGCTTTCTGCGGCGGGATGATGTTGATCACGTCAGCACGAACATCACCGGCCTCCGCCTTCAGGATACCGGACGCGGCGTCCAGCGCACTGACCGTGCCACCCTGGTCACGACCCACCCACTCGATCATCGAGTTGTCTGTGTCGAAGCCGTAATGCTGCGCCCAGCCCTGCTTGAACAGCCGGGCCTTGGAGAACTTCCCCTTCGGATCGAGGATCAGGATCTTGGACTTGGGCTTGTGGTGCTTGCAGTACATCGCAACCTGCGAGGCCCGCTCGTACGGCCCCGGAGGGCACTTGTACGGGTTCGGCGGCGCGACGATGGCGACCCGCCCCCCGTCGGGCATCGCCAGCAACTGGTTGCGCAGCGTCATGGTCTGAGGGCCGGCAAACCAGGCATGCGGTATCGACTCGGCGACCTGTGCGTCGTAACCCTCGATGGCATCCCACTTGAAGTCCACCCCTGGCGACACGATACAGGCGTCGTAGGCCAGGTTCGCGCCGCTGGCGGTCCGCACCTGCCGCGCGGCGGGATCGATACCGACAGCACTGTCGATGACAACGTTGACCCCGTACCTGTGCTTGAGATCGGCGTAGCTGAAGGTGATCGATTCGAGCGTACGGTCGCCGCTCAGCACCTCGTTGCTCATGAAGCACGAGGTGTAATGCGTCTTGGCCTCGACCAGGGTCACGTTCAGCGTTGGATCCAGTTTGCGCAGGTACTTGGCGGCCGTACAGCCGCCTACGCCACCGCCAACAACCACGACGTTGCGCGTGTTGGCAAGCAGCAGGCCGGGGAAACCGAAGGCGCCCGCAGCTGCGGCCGTGCCGCCGGCCAGGCGCAGAAAATCGCGTCGATTGATGCGGCTCATGGTCTGTTTCCTCGGTTGTTCAGTTCTGGCTGCCGTAATACTGGATCAGTGCGGGGATGGCTCGATCACCCTCGGCCTTGACCGCCGCCTTGACCTTGCGCCGCATCTTGCGCGGCCACGGTCGTTCGTCATTGAGGTAGTCGGCCATTGCGTGTTCGAGATACGGCATCCACTGACCCGCCAAGGTGCCGGCATCGCCGGGGCGTCCGCCCTCCTCGTGACACTTCTCGCAATGCGTTTCGTGCAGCTGCCTGCCAAGCGCCACCAGTTCCGGATCGGTCTGCTGCGGCCTGTTGCGCAATGGCTGCCGGTAGAAGAAGAAACCCATGTCGCGGATCTGCTCGTCGGTATAGC
>JAGRGW010000168.1:8059-8492 GCA_020445315.1 Gammaproteobacteria bacterium | reverse complement strand
TCGGCGCGCGACGTGAACATCCGGTACGGCTCCTGCGTACCGCGCGTGACCAGGTCGTCGACCAGCACCCCGAGGTAGGCCTCGTCGCGTCGCGGCGACCACGGCTCGCATCCCTGCACGCGCCGCGCCGCGTTCAGGCCGGCCAGCAGGCCCTGCGCGGCGGCCTCCTCGTAGCCGGTCGTACCATTGATTTGGCCGGCGAAATACAGGCCCTCGATGAACCGGGTCTCGAGGGTCGCGCCGAGATCACGCGGATCGAAGAAGTCGTACTCGATCGCGTAGCCCGGGCGCGTGATGCGGGCCTGTTCGAAACCGCGCATCGAGCGCACCAGTTCCCACTGCACGTCGAACGGCAGCGAGGTCGAGATGCCGTTCGGGTAGACCTCGTGGCTGCTCAGGCCTTCCGGCTCGATGAAGATCTGGTGCGAGTCCT
>JAGRGW010000168.1:0-8043 GCA_020445315.1 Gammaproteobacteria bacterium | reverse complement strand
TGTCCTCGATCGACGGGCAGTAGCGTGGCCCGACACCCTCGATGACGCCGGTGTACATCGGCGAGCGCGACATGCCACCGCGGATGATGTCGTGGGTCTGCAGGTTGGTCCGGGTGATGTGACACGGCACCTGCATCGGGTGCTGTTCGCGGCTGCCCATGAACGAGAACACCGGCTCGGGGTCGTCGCCCGGCTGCACCTCGAGCACGTCGAAATCGATCGTGCGGCGGTCGATCCGCGGCGGCGTGCCGGTCTTCAGGCGCTCGACCCGAAACGGCAGCTCGCGCAGGCGAGCGGCCAACGCATTGCTCGGCGGATCACCGGCGCGGCCGCCCTGGTAGTTCTCGAGGCCGATGTGGATACGTCCGCCGAGGAAGGTGCCGACGGTCAGCACGACCGCGCGCGCATGGAACTTCAGGCCCATTTGCGTGACCACGCCGGTGACGCGCCCGCCGTCGATGACCAGGTCGTCGACGGCCTGCTGGAACAGGTCCAGGTTGGGCTCGTCCTGCAGCGCCGCGCGCACGGCGGCGCGGTACAGCGCGCGGTCGGCCTGCGCCCGGGTGGCGCGCACGGCCGGTCCCTTGCGCGCGTTCAACGTGCGGAACTGGATGCCGCCGCGATCAGCGGCACGCGCCATCAGGCCGCCGAGGGCATCGACCTCGCGCACCAGGTGGCCCTTGCCGATACCGCCGATGGCCGGGTTGCAGCTCATCGCGCCGAGCGTCTCGATGCTGTGCGACAGCAACAGCGTGCGTACGCCCATGCGTGCCGCGGCCAGCGCGGCCTCGGTGCCGGCATGGCCGCCGCCGATCACGATGACGTCGTAGCTCTGCGCGTGGAACATGGTTTAACTTCCTGAAAAAGCTGCCTAATTATAGAGATACCAGGCCGGGCGTGACAGCCTTCGATGGTTCTTCGAAGCGCTCGCCGCAATGAATACCGGGCGCGCGCGGTCTCTTTACACAAGCCACCGGGAACCGAACATGCGCCAGCTGATCGCCGTTGTCACCCTGCTCTTCGCCATGATCGTCCAGGGCGCGGAATCGCGCCCGCTGCCCGAGTTCACGACCAGTAACCCGGCCGACTGGTTCAACAGCGAACCGCTGGTGACCGCCGACCTGCGCGGCAAGGTGCTGCTGGTCGACGTCTGGACCTTCGGCTGCTGGAACTGCTACCGCTCGTTCCCATGGATGAAAGCCATGGAGGCGCGCCTGGCCGACGAGCCGTTCCAGATCGTCGGCATCCACAGCCCCGAGTTCGACCACGAACGCGATCGCGCCAACGTGGCGGCGAAGATCGCCGAGTTCGGCCTGACCCACCCGGTCATGCTCGACAACGACTTCGCCTACTGGCGGCGGCTGAACAACCGCTACTGGCCGGCCTTTTACCTGGTCGACAGGAGCGGCACGATCCGCCACCTGCATGTCGGCGAGACCCACGAGGGCGACGCCCGCGCGATCCGCATCGAGCAGCAGATCCGCGCGCTGCTCGACGAATAGCGGCGGCGAACCGACCGCGATACCCGCCATTCCCCGCGTGAAACGGCTGCCCGGCAATCGTGCCGCGGCCTGTAGAATCGAACGCACGGGCCGACAGACTGTCTACCCGCCGACAACGCAAGGAATTCGCACCGATGTCCAATGCTGCACTGCACCCGGCCGCCGCCCCGGGTGACCCGGACGAACTGCGCAAGGTACTGACCGCGGCCGGGCGCCTGATCGTCGGCAAGCCCGAGACCCTGCGCCTGGCGCTGACCTGCCTGCTGGCCGGTGGGCACCTGCTGATCGAGGACGTCCCCGGTGTCGGCAAGACGACGCTGGCGCACGTGCTGGCCCGCCTGCTTGGGCTCGATTTCCAGCGCATCCAGTTCACCGCCGACCTGCTGCCGGCCGATATCGTCGGCGTGTCGATCTTCGAACGCGGGGAAGGCCGCTTCCACTTCCACCCCGGGCCGGTATTCGCCCAACTGGTGTTGGCTGACGAGATCAACCGCGCCACGCCGAAGACCCAGAGCGCGCTGCTGGAGGCGATGGAGGAGCGCCAGGTCACCGCCGACGGCGAGACGCGCCGGCTGCCGGAGCCGTTCTTCGTCATCGCGACGCAGAACCCGCGCACACAGATCGGCACCTTCGGCCTGCCGGAATCGCAGCTCGACCGCTTCCTGATGCGCATCAGCCTGGGCTATCCCGACCGCGCCGCCGAGCGCGAACTGCTGGCCGGCGGTGACCGGCGGCAGATGCTCGGCGATGTCGAACCCCTGTTGAGCGTCGACGCCCTGCGCGCCTGGCAACGCCACGTCGACCGCGTGCACGTGGCCGGCCCACTGCTCGACTACGTGCAGGCGCTGCTGGCCGCGAGCCGCTCGATGCCCGGCTGGGCGCTCGGCCTGTCGCCGCGTGCCGGGCTGTCGCTGCTGCGCGCGGCGCGGGCCTGGGCGATGATCGACGGCCGTGCCCAGGTGGTGCCCGAAGACGTTCAGCAGGTACTGCCGAGCGTCGCCGGCCACCGCCTGCAAAGCGTCGACGGCGACGACGGCGAGCGCCTGCGCGGGCTCGTCGAAGGCGTACGCATCCCGTGAACCGCGGCTGCTGACCGGGTCACCGATGGCCTTCGCGGACTGGGCACGCATCGAGAAGACAACCGCCGGGGGCCGGGCCGAGATCGGCGCCCGGCGCATCTACATCCTGCCGACCCGGTACGGCATGATCTACGCCGCCCTGCTGACGCTGATGCTGCTCGGCGCGATCAACTACGGCAACAACCCGGCGCACCTGCTCACCTTCCTGCTCGCCGCGCTCGGCAGCAACGCGATCTACCAAACCTGGCGCAACCTGCGTGGCCTGCGCCTGGTCTGCCTCGGCGCCGAACCGGTGTTCGCCGGCCAACGCGCACACTTCCGCATCGATTGCGACCCGGTCGGACGCGAGCGCCCGGCGATCCAACTCGGTTTCGAGGATGCCGAACCCGCGCTGCTGGACCTGAAAGCGGGGACTGCAGACACCGCGGTCTCGGTGCCGCTGCCGCTGCTGCCGCGCGGCCTGTACCAGCCCGGTCGCCTGACTGTCAGCACGCAGTACCCGGTCGGGCTGTTCCGGGCCTGGTGTTACGTCGACTGCGAGCGCGACGTCCTCGTCTACCCGCAACCCGGCGTGGCCTGGCAACCGGTCGGTGACGAGGGCGAGCAGCTCGACGGCGGGTTCGAGGGCAGCGGCAACGAGGACTTCGCCGGGCTGCGCGGCTACGTTCCCGGTGACCAGGCCTCGCGCATCGACTGGAAGAGCTTTGCCCGCGACCGTGGCCTGAACACGCGCCTGTTCAGCGGCCAGGCCGCCAGCCCGCTGTGGATCGAATTCGAGCAGGCACCGGGTGGCGGCGTCGAGGAGCGCCTCAGCGCGCTGGCCCGCGCCGTGCTCGACGCCGAGCAGCAGGGTCGGTTCTACGGTCTGCGACTGCCCGGCTGCGTGTTGACGCCCGACGCCGGCCCGTTGCACCGTCACCAGTGCCTTCGCGCGCTGGCCGTTTTCGGGCTCGACGATGACTGACGCGGTCACCGAGCTGCCGATCCAGCGTCGCCTGCTCAGGGCCGTGCTGGTACTGCTGAGCCTGCTGATGGCGCCGCACGCCGCCAACCTGCACCCGGCGATCCTGGGTTTCTTCTACGCCGCTGTGGGCTGGCGCTTCGCGGCGATGACCTTCCCGCGCCTGATCCCAGGCCGCTGGCTGCTGCTGACGCTGATGATCGGCGCGATGGCGCTGGTTGTGACCGCGACCGGGCTGGTGGACGGCCGGGTCGCCGGCACCGCGCTGCTGGTCGTGATGCTGGGCCTGAAGCTGCTGGAGATACGCGCGCGGCGCGACATGCACGTCACCGTGTTTCTCGGCTACTTCCTGGTGCTGACGCAGTTCCTGTACGACCAGTCGCTGTGGTTGGCGCTGTACTCGTTCATCGGTGTCGTTGCGCTGGTCGGCGTGCAGGTCGGGCTGAACCGGGTCAAGGCCGACCTGCGCCTGCAGCTGAACGCGACGCTGGCGCTGGTAGCGGCGGCGGCGCCGCTGGCGATCGTCGTGTTCCTGCTGTTTCCGCGCCTGCACACGCCGCTGTGGGGGATCAACACCGAGCACGCCGTGACCGGCATCAGCGACGAGATGTCACTCGGCTCGATCGGCCAACTCAGCCGCTCGAACGCGACCGCGTTCCGTGTCCGTTTCTTCGGCGAGGAACCGGCGCAGTCGGCGCGCTACTGGCGCGGACCGGTGCTGTGGGAGACCGACGGCAGCCGCTGGACCAAGGGCCGGCACGCGGTGCGCACGCTGGAACCGGACCCCGGCAGCGTGCTGCCGATCGACTACGAGATCACGCTGGAGCCGACCGGCGAGTACTGGCTGTTCGGCCTCGACGTCGTGACCGGGCGGCCCGCGCACACCTATATCAACAGCAATTACTCGCTGGTCGCCGAACAACGCGTGCACCGGCGTTTCTCGTACCGCGCCAGCTCCGATCCGGGTTTCGTCATCGACCAGCTCAGCGATCACGAGCGCCTGTTCGCGACCCAGCTGCCGGATCGGGTGTCACCGCGTATCCGCGAACTGGTCGACGCATGGCAGCGGCAGGCCGACGCGCCGGCACAGGTCATCGAACAGGCACTGCGCTACTTCCGCGAACAACCGTTCGTCTACACGCTGTCGCCCGGCGAGCTGCGCGGCGACGCCATCGACAGCTTCCTGTTCGAAACCCGGCGGGGATTCTGCGAGCACTACGCCGGCAGCTTCGCCCTGCTGATGCGGGTCGCCGGCCTGCCGTCCCGCGTCGTCATCGGCTACCAGGGCGGCGAGAAGAACCCGCACGCGGACCACTGGGTCGTGCGCCAGTCCGACGCCCACGCCTGGACCGAGGTCTGGCTCGAGGGCAACGGCTGGGTGCGTATCGATCCGACGGCCGCCGTGGCGCCGGAACGCATCGAGCAACCGATCGATGCCGGCCGCTCCGAGGACGCCGACCGCGTGGTGTTCAACACCGGGGACTTCGGCCTGCTCGGGTCGCTGTGGCTCAACGCGGTCTGGATGGCCGACGCGATCGACATCGGCTGGTATCGCTGGGTCGTCGATTTCACGGCCGATCGGCAGAACAGCCTGCTCGAGTACTTCGGTCTAAGCAACACGCGCGGCTATGGCATCGCGATCGCGCTGATCGTCGGCAGCGCGATGACCATCGCCCTGGTCTACCTGGTGGCGAAGGTGCCACGACCGCGACGGCAGGATCCGCTGCCGCTGCTTTGGCGACGCTTCGTCGCCAAGCTGCAGCACCGTGGGCTGAAGGTCGAACCCTGGCATGGACCCGACACCGTCTGCGCGGCGGCCGGTGCGAGCTTCCCGAACGCACGGGCAGAGATCAAGGCGATCAACCGCCTCTACGTGCAGTTGCGCTATGGGCGGCGCGATGACCGGCAACAGGTCGGCGCGCTGCGCCAGCGCATCCGTCGCCTGCGTCTCTGAGCGGCCACGATCACCCCGGCCTCAACCGCCGCCTACGAGAACAGCGTAATGCCGCCTCAGAGACTGCGGACAGCCGCTTCCCTGCAACGTGACCGGCGACAGCGCAGCACAAGGCGACGGCATCGCTGTTTCAAGCGTTCCGAGTACCCGAACAAGTTGGTCGACCACCGCCGGCCCGGGATCGATGATGTTCACCCGGCCACCGAATTCCTGCTCGATCAGCGGTTGCAGAAAGGGGAAATGCGTACAGCCAAGAACCAGGGTATCGATTGCACCCAGACGCAACGGTTCGATCGCGCGACGGACCCGCCGTCGTGCCGCCGAAGACGATAAATCGCCCTGTTCGACCAGTTCGACCCAGTCGGTACAGGCGCACGCCGTGACATCAACACCGCCGGCAAAGCGCTGTAACAGTTGTGCATAGCGTGGGCTGGCAAGCGTAGCGGCGGTAGCCAGTACCGCCACCCGACCGGTACGACTCGCGTTTGCAGCAGGCTTTACCGCCGGCTCCATGCCGATAACCGGTATCTCGAATTCCTCGCGCAGTGCATCGACAGCAACCGCCGTAGCGGTGTTGCAGGCCACCACGACGGCAATGGCACCCTGATCGACCAGTGACCGGGTGATATCGATACTGCGCTGACGCACGCTTGCTGCTGCACGATCGCCATACGGCGCATGGGCCGAATCGGCATAGTAGATTACCGGCGCACCACCGAGGCGATGCAGGGCATGGCGCAATACACTGAATCCACCGACACCGGAGTCGAAGAACCCGATCGCTGGTAACGACATCATTTACCGATGCAGAAGCTCGAAAAGATCTCGCCGAGCAGGTCGTCGGCGGTGAACTCGCCGGTGATCTCGGACAGTGCCTGTTGCGCCCGGCGCAGGTCCTCGGCGAGCAACTCCCCGGCCCTTGCCGCGTGCAGTGCGTGGCTGCCATCGTGCAGGGCCAGTTGCGCCCGCTCGATCGCGTCCAGGTGGCGGCGGCGGGCACTGAACTCGCCGCTGGCGCCACCATCGTAGGCGACCAGCCCCTTCAGGTACTCGCGTAACAGCACGACGCCGTCGCCGTTGCGTGCGGACAGGCAGATCTCGGTGCCCTGCTCGATCTCGTGCAGCCCGACCGGCGTACCGGTCAGGTCGCACTTGTTGCGCACACGGGTCAGCGGCAGGTCGTCCGGCAAACCGGCCGACGCGAGGCCGCTGGCGAGCGGGTCCTGCTGGCCGTCGAAGACCCACAGCGCGTGGTCGGCGTTGGCGATCTGCGCCTGTGCGCGGCGTACGCCCTCGCGTTCGACCGGATCGGCCGAGTCGCGCAGACCGGCCGTGTCGACCAGGTGCACGGGCAGACCGTCGATCTCGATGGTCTCGCGCAGGAGGTCGCGGGTCGTACCCGGTATCTCGGTGACGATGGCGCTGTCCTGCCCGGTCAGGGCGTTGAGCAGGCTCGACTTGCCGGCATTCGGCAGGCCGGCGATGACCAGCGTCATACCGTCACGCAGCAGGCGGCCGGTGTTGGCCTGGCCGAGTAACTGGGCCACGTCCCCGATGATCCCGGCGAGTTGGTCCGTGACCTGGCTGTCGGCAAGGAAATCGATCTCCTCCTCGGGAAAGTCGATCGCGGCCTCGACGAACATGCGCAGGTGGGTGATGCGCTCGACCAGCGCATGGACCCGTTGCGAGAACGCACCGCTGAGCGAGCGCACCGCCGAGCGTGCGGCGGCGCGGGTCTGGCTGTCGATCAGGTCGGCGACCGCCTCGGCCTGCGCCAAATCGAGTTTGTCGTTGAGATAGGCGCGGCGTGAGAACTCGCCCGGCTCGGCCAGCCTCGCGCCAAGCGCGAGCACGCGCTGGAGCAGCATGTCGAGGATGACCGGCCCACCGTGGCCGTGCAGTTCGAGGACGTCTTCGCCGGTGAAGGAGGCCGGAGCGGCAAAATACAACGCCAGGCCGGTGTCGAGCGTGCTGCCGTCGACATCGCGAAAGTGACACAGGCGCGCCCGCCTCGGCTGAGGCAGCCCACCGATCAGGCCGTCGGCGATCGACCCGACGGCGGGTCCGGAGGCGCGCACGATACCGACACCACCGCGACCGCTGGGCGTGGCAATGGCGGCGATCGTGTCGGCGGCGACGTCAGTCAAGCGCGCTGCCCGGCTGTGGTCAGGCCTTGGCGCCTTCCTCGATGCGCTTGGTGATCACCCACTGCTGGGCTATCGACAGCAGGTTGTTGACCACCCAGTACAGCACGAGGCCCGACGGGAAGAACGCGAACATGACGGTGAACACGACCGGCAGGAACATCAGGAGCTTGGCCTGCATCGGGTCCGGTGGCGGCGGGTTGAGCTTCTGCTGCACGAACATCGAGGCGCCCATGATCAGCGGCAGGACGAAATAGGGGTCCTTGATCGACAGGTCGTCGAGCCACAGGATCCACGGCGCCTGGCGCAGCTCGACGCTCTCGAGCAGCACCCAGTACAGGGCGATGAAGAACGGGATCTGCACCAGCATCGGCAGGCAGCCGCCGAGCGGGTTGATCTTCTC
>JAGRGW010000552.1 GCA_020445315.1 Gammaproteobacteria bacterium | reverse complement strand
ACAGGGTCTGGCCGGCGCCGACGACGGCTCCGGGGCCGTGTACCGCCAACTGCTGCACGCGACCACTGACCGGCGCGGTGACCCGGCTGCGCTGCAGCTGCTCCTGCGCCTTGACGCGCTGATGCCGCAGCCCCTCCCGACGCCGCATGTCGGTATCGATCCGGTCCCGCCACTCGCGCTCGCGCTCGCTGCGCAGCAGCCGCGAGCGTGCGTCGATCGCATCGAGCGCCCGGTCCTGCTCGACGATCCGGTCCGCGACGATGCGCAGATCATGCAGCACTTCCAGCCTGCGCTGCTCCGACTGCAGCATCCGGTGGGCCGCCAGCAGCTTCTGCTCGGCCAGTCCGCGTTCGTCGGCGGCAATCTCCTCCACCAGCGGTTGTATCGCCTGCAGTTTTTCGAGCTGGCGTTCGGTCTGCCGCTTCTCGGCCACGCGTTGTTGCCGCTCGCGCCACAGCACGGCCCGCTCATCGAGATACTGCTGCCACCAGCCTTGCGCCGTCGTGTCGCCGGGATCACCGGCCGCAACCTCGATACCCTGTTGATCACGCGCAAGCAGATCCAGCAACCACCGGTAGCGCGCGACATCGACGTCGATACCGTCGATCTCGATGTCGATACGCGCAAGATCGGCCCTGGCCTGCTCGACGTCGAGGTCAACCAGCACGTCACCCTCGGCCACGTGATCTCCCTCCGCGACCCGTACCGATTCGACCTGGCCGGGCCGTGGCGCCTGCACCGGTCGGCTGTGCCCGGCCGGGATGACGCGTCCCGACGCGGTCGTCACGATATCGACCCGACCGGCAATCGACCAGCCGACTGCCGCGACACACAACAACACGATCAGCCACAGCAGGCCGCGGCCGACCGGCGATGGCGGTCTCGCCTCGATCGCCAGCGATGCCGGCAGGAAATCGTCGAGTTCCGCGCGCCTCACGAGAACTCACCGGCCAGGCCGTCAGTATCAGGCTGCGCCAACCCGTGGCCGCCGGCGGCGGAAACGCCTGTCGACTGGCCACGAACCGCGTGCGGACCCGCCTGCAGTGCGTGCAGCCGCGCATAGGTCCCGCCGCGCCGAACCAGGCTGTCGTGATCGCCCTGCTCCACGATCCTGCCCTGGTGCATGACCAGTATCCGGTCCGCCGCCTGCACCGCGTTCAGACGGTGCGCGATGATAAACACCGTGCGATCACGACACATCGCGCGCATGTTGCGATGGATCAGCAATTCGGATTCGTAGTCCAGCGCGCTGGTGGCCTCGTCGAAGATCAGTATGCGCGGGTCACCCAG
>JAGRGW010000167.1 GCA_020445315.1 Gammaproteobacteria bacterium | reverse complement strand
CCAGCAGACTTATGGCGTGAACTCGCATGTCATCGCTTACGGCGGCGATCATGCCATCGATTGCGATGCTGCGCCCGTCGATGACCTGGATCTGCCGGAGAACTACGCGCTGGCCATCGGTCGGGTCGAGCCCGAGAACAATGCGGCCATGATGCTTGAGGCATTTGCCTCCGACTCCAGCCGCAGTCTGGTCGCCGTTGGCAACTGGCAGCGCACCAAGTATGGGCGTTCGCTGGTCAGGCGCTATGCCGGAAATCCCCAGATCCGGCTGTTGGAACCGATTTACGATCTCGGTCGGTTGAAAGCCCTGCGCGCAGGCGCCCGACTCTACGTGCACGGGCATTCTGCCGGCGGCACGAATCCCTCCTTGGTTGAGGCCATGCAGTTCGGCATCCCCGTGTTTGCGTACGACTGCGTGTTCAATCGAAGCAGCACCGAAGAGCGAGCATTGTTTTTTCGGACATCGACCGAACTTCGGGCGCTGCTCGACAAAGTCGATGAAGCCACGCTGGCACAGGTGGCGAACGACATGCAGGCCATCGCCCGGCGACGCTACACCTGGTCCGCGGTTGCAGACCAGTATTACGCGCTGCTGGACAGGGTTTGAGGCGGCGCCTGGAAGTCCGCCGCCTTTGTTAGCTGATCCAGTATTACCGTGGGTTGACCAGTGTCTGATGAATCCACATCTGGGCTGCCGGTTGTCGCTCGCCCAAGTCAATGCGGTACCACTCGTCGCTGGCAGCCACGATGTCGACTTCCCGGCCGGATGCGAGGTTGGCAATCACGGCGAACTCCATCCCCGGTCCAGCTCGGACATTGCTGTTATCCGCGGTCACGATGGCCGGTTTCGGGTATCCCGCAGCGGTAGATGGCAGGTTGTCGATCAGCGTGATTTCTTCTTGTGCGCGTGACGACTCCGCGGCCGGGCGGCGTTCGCTCGGCTGGTAACCGCTCATCTCGATATAGCCCCTGCCACCCTGACTGCCGGTGACCCTGACCGGGCCTTCCCAATAGATCAGGTAAGAGCTGTCGCGACCGTCGAACTCAGCCTCCCGGATCACGGGCTCGAGCGCGATGTTGACGTTGTGACCAGGCACTTGGACCTTCCAACCCATCGGGTAGTTGATGCGGGTTTGTTCGCTGTACCAGTAATCGGTCACTGTCACCTTGAATCCCGTCTCATCGAGGATGACATCTTCCATACCCTTGCCGCTCAGCGTGCCGAACAGCACCACCTTCTTGCCCTCGGGTGTAAAGAGTTCGAACAGCATCAGGTCACGACCGTCGTCGAGCTGCACGGCGAACCAGTTCCACGCCAGCGCGGTGACGCGGAAATCGCCCCATTGATGATCGAACCAGGCCTCACCGCTGACCAGTTGGCTGTTGCCGTCTATGCCGGCGGTGCCGGCGACGCGCATCCGTGGACGTGAGTAGTAGTAGCTGGAGCCCGCCTGTTTGAAGTCGAGCAGCCCGGTTCGGCCGTGTAGAACGGGCGGATTGACGTTCTCCAGCGCGAGGTCGAAGTTGAAGTCGGGTGTGTCGATGACCAGCCGGTCCTGGCCGCCGGATCCCGACATTTTCCAGTCGCTGAAATCGAAATCGAAGGCGTTTTCGAGGCCGTCGTTGGGTTTTCCTGCCGTGCGCCGCTGCGCGGTGAAATGCCGCCCCGTCGCGTGATCAACGAACGATGCATGCACCACGGTGTGCCCGGCCATACGGTTGATCACGAAGATCACGTAATGAAAGCTGAACTGGCGGCCATCCTGCGTGTCGAGGTGGCCGTTGTAATACCACCATTCGGTATAGTTGTCGTGCGCGGCGTCGTCGGCCGGGAGCGTGACGAGTTCCACTGGGCGCTGCTCTGCCTCGAACCACACGTCCGCGGGCTGGTTGGCCGGCACCATGCCGGAATCGCGCAGCTGAAAGACGAGGAGGCCGACCAGGGCAATCGTGGCCGCCAGCAGCCCAATGCGGATATTGCGCCTGCGCCTGCCGATGCGATTGAGTTTTCCTTTTCTCGAGCGTTGCTTAGTTCGCATAGGGCCGACGATCGTGTTTCCAAACCTAATGTACGTAATGCGACGTATTGTAGGCCGAGCAGGAGGTCGATCGACAGGCCTATTCCGTTCGATTCCTCACGGACCTGACGCGTATTTGTGTCAGGAAATTTGACAAGCTTTATTGGTCATTCGTGGCGGACAGACTCCAAGTTCATGTTTTTTATTGCTTTAGTCTTCGTGGCCTGAACTTTGCTTCGACATTGCGTAGATTTCGTAAGGCCGCCAGTTCAGGCCCAGATGAAGCGAGATCGGGCACCGAGGGATGTCCGTTCACGTGGAGCCGGGAACGACCAGTCAGGGAGCGAACTTGCGGATGGACTTCAACAATTGCGCAATCCCGAATTCGGGATGGGGAAGTGAGCATGTCTATGAAAAAATTTAAAAAAGCGGCCGTTGCAGCTGCCCTCGTGGGTGGTTTCGCGGTGCAGGGGAGCGCCCAGGCGTTTGTTTTCGATGTATTGCAGTGTTCGCCGGACTTGGCTACGGGCTGCGCGGTGTGGGACGAAACCACGCCGGGTTCGGGCCTGTTGGAGAAGAAGGCAATCGATGGTGTTTCCGTTCAGGCAGCGCTTGACGGTCCGGGCAACATCGAGCTGGGAACGGACGATGGCGCGACCATGGGGACGTTGTCCGGTGAAGGCGTGACCCTGATGAACGTCGGTGCCGCCGAATGGTCCGCCAACGGCAATGCCGCCGCCCTGCAGTACGTGACCGACGCCTACAACTACGCGACGACGCTGAACCCGCTGATCCCCAGCCTGGACGGTACCCAGCTGATGACGATCGCCGATGCGTTCGTCAACACCGGTGTCTGGGCGCAGGTCAGCGATCCGAACATTGTCGACGTCAACGTTGTCGGTGACGTGGTCGGTGTCACGCTGGCCGGTTTCTTCGACGCCACGCCGGTCCTGACCGCGCTGTTCCCGGCACTGACTCCGCTGATCCCGGACGGTGCCCAGGTCAGCGAGGTCGTCAAGGTGACCTACAATGGCGTGACGAAGCTGCTGTATGGTTTCTCGGCAGTAGATTCGGGCGTGGCCTCGGCTGACGGCCGCGATTCGTACACCGGCAACTACACCGTTCGCGACGTGTTCTCGGCCGAAGTGCCGGTCCCGGCCACGCTTGGCCTGTTGCTGATCGGTGCAGCTGCCATGCGGCGTCGGTTCGCGTAAGTTGGCTACGGGCCGTGCGATCGTTTAGCAGGCGATGAAAATCGACTAAACCGTTCCCGGAAGCGCGGCAAAACGCTTCCCGGGTCGGTCCTGCAAACGTCGAAAGGCCCCACTGTGCTCATCACAGCTGGGGCCTTTTTTCCTTAAGTGGCCCGGGTTTTACGTTAATCGCTAAAGGCTTCCGGGACAGTGGCCGCTGCATTGCGCTCTGGGTGGCGACTTGCTCGGCCAGGTTGATAACAACATCGAGCTGTAATCAGGGACGTATTGGAGATGACGGAATATTTTTCAGTGGGGGGAGAGATGCTTTCGTACCTCGGGTTTCTGTCGGGATTTGCACTCGCACTGATCGTTGTTCGATCGGCGATTCCGGCGGCGGAGCGTATTGGCATCGTCGATCGACCTTCGGGGCATAAACAGCATTCGCACCCGGTACCTTATGTTGGCGGCTTCGGCATACTGGCCGCGCTGCTTCTCTATGCCGGTTTTGCCGCCGGTATGGCTTCGGCGGATCAGGCCCTGTACCTGTCGAGTCTGGCCATCAGCGGTACGCTGATGTTCGTGGTTGGCCTCGCAGACGATCGCTGGCAGTTGTCGTCGCGCACTCGCCTTGTCATCGAGGCCATGGCGGTCCTGATCATGGTGTTTGGTGCAGGGGTAGTGTTGAATGATCTCGGCGGCCTGCTGCCCGGCATGACCATTGCGCTCGGCCTGTTGGCCGTACCTTTCACGATTTTCTGTATTACGGGTGTGACCAACGCGCTGAACATGATCGATGGCGTGGATGGCCTGTCGGGCGGCGTGTCGTTGGTGAGTTTCCTCGGCCTCGCCGTCATGGCCGCCGTTGGCGGAAACAGCGACGGTGCGCTGTTTGCCATCGTAATGGCCGGTGGCGTGTTGGGGTTCCTGTATTTCAACTTCCGGTTTGGCCGGCAGCGCAATGCCCGGGTCTACCTCGGCGACAACGGCAGCATGCTCATCGGGTTCCTGCTCGGGTGGCTGTTTGTCGATCTGTCCCAGGGCGATGATGCCGTCATGGCGCCGGTGACCGCGTTGTTCCTGTTCGGGCTGCCACTCTACGATTCGGTGTTGGCAATCACGCGTCGCCTGTGGATGCGTCGCTCGCCGTTCAAGCCCGATCGCAGCCACCTGCATCACATGCTGCTCGACGCGGGTGCGAGTGTCGAGACGACGGTCTGGCTGTTGATCGCGTTCCACGCGCTGATGGCCCTGGTCGGTCTGGCCGGGTACTACGTTGGTGCCCCTGACGCGTTGATGTTCGGGCTGTTCATGGGCGGGTTCGTGGTCTACGGCTACGTCATGTCGAGGCCGTGGCGGTTCGTTCCGCGTATTCGCCAGGTCATGGTTCGCCTCGGGCTGCCGCTCGAACACGGCACCGGGATCTTCGTCGGCCGGTTCGATCGGACGATGCTGCCACTGGTGCTGAGCAAGGTTGGTTCCGCGGTCGGGAACCGGGCGCGCGTGCGCGTGTTCGCCGAGGAATCACCGGATACGGGTCGCGAGGTCCTTTTCCTTGTCGCTGATCTGGGCACGTGGCGTGGTGTTCGTCCCGCGATCAACCACTTGCGGCGCAGCCTGAGCATGACCGGTGCATTCGAGATTCGGCAGTTCGTCGAGCGACAGCACGAAAACGATCGTCGTCGCGACGTGGTGGATGCTGACGCGCAGCGGCGCAGCGGCGATCGCCGCGGTCGCCTCGTGGTTCGCGAGCTTGTCGAGCATCGCCTGGACAGTCCGCCGCGCATCGGTGCGGTTGCCAAGCATCCGCTCGCGGCCTAGCGCCGTTCCAAGTATGATCAGGCGCGGTGCACGAAGGTGCGCCGCGCTTTTTTATTTCCGGGGATGGCGGCCTTGTTCAAACGAATTCTGTTTGTCTGTACCGGCAACATCTGCCGAAGTGCGATGGCCGAAGGGATGCTGCGTGCGCAACTGGACGACAGTTTCGAAGTGGCCTCGGCGGGCATCGGTGCGCTGATAGGGCACCCGGCCGACGAGCATGCGCGTGAAATACTGGCCGGACAGGGCATCGACATTGCGGCACACCGCGCCCGGCAAGCCACCACCCAGGTCCTGCGTTGGGCAGATCTCGTCCTGTGCATGGAAAAGCACCATGTCGAGGAGGTGCACCGCATCGATCCGACCAGTCGCGGCAAGACGTTCCTTGTTGGGCATTGGCAGGACCGGTACGAGGTGCCCGATCCCTATCGACAGGGGCGCGAGGCATTCGTACAGACCCTGGGAGAGCTGACAGACACGTTGGCCACTTGGCTTCCGAAGTTGCGTTAGACCCGGCTGGGTTTCGCTGAGCGCTCTGGTGCCGGCCGGACGAGGCCTTTGCCGGATTCGGGTGCCGGATGTATCGGATGTGAAGCCGGTCACAAGATGCGGTCGAATTCGGTCTTGACCTCATGCGGTTGGATGATCGGAGGCTGTGATTCCCGGCGTCCCGTGGCAGTGCTCCTGGTGAACAAAAGCACTGAATCGGTCGAGTCGGTTCAGCTTTTTATTTAATTCAACCAATAAATTACCGATAATTGTGACCAGTTAACCACATGACCGGGCGTATGCGTGCCCCGGTTTCGATTGTCGCGGACCGAAGAGTAGTGTCGCAATGAAGATAAATCATCTGCTGGGCGTGCGCTTGGCGATTCTTGTCGTAGTCGTGGCAACGGGGTTGCAGGGATGTGCCATGGTGCCCGGGCAGGACACCTACGGCATGCGTGACCGATCGTCGGTCGAGGTGCCGGTGAAATCGGCATCCGGAGAAACCGTTCCCGAAAACATCGATGTTCAGGAGATCACGGCGGATCTGATCATTCGACAGGCGCGCGAGCGGGATGCGTTTTCCAGGGCGTCGGTCGGTATTGCGGCGCCGGCTTATGGTGATTACCTGCTCGGTCCTGGCGATATCATCAACGTAATTGTCTGGGACCACCCGGAATTGACGATCCCGGCGGGTGAATTCCGCTCGGCCGAAGCGTCGGGTACGCTGGTCGGCGAAGACGGTAATATCTTCTTCCCGTATGTCGGCGTCTTGCACGTTGACGGCCTCACGGTCTCGCAGTTGCGGCAGGAACTCATCACCAAGCTGTCGCGCTGGATCGAGAACGTACAGCTCGACGTGCGCGTGGCGGCCTACCGCAGCAAGCGTGTTTACGTGGTTGGCGAGGTCAACAAGCCGGGGCTGCAGCCAATCAACGATATACCGATGACCGTGATTGAGGCGGTCAATCGTGCCGGCGGTTTCACGGTTGAGGCGGACCACGCCAATATCACGTTGACCCGCGATGGTACGACGTACCGCGTCGACCTGCAGGCACTGTACGAAGAAGGTGCGGTTTCACAGAACGTGCTGCTGCGTCACGGTGACGTATTGAACATACCGGACCGGCAGCTGAACAAGGTCTTTGTCCTGGGTGAAGTGCGTGAACCCGGGTCGTTCGTCATGAACAAGCGCCGCAAGACGCTGGCCGAGGCGCTGGGCGATGCCGCCGATCTCGAAAAGGTCACATCCAATCCCAACCAGATCTTCGTGATGCGGGGGTCGACCGAAAAACCGGCGATCTACCATCTCAATGCGGGTTCGCCGGATGCGCTGATCCTGGCGGAGCAGTTCCCGCTGCAGCCGCGGGATATAGTTTTCGTCGATGCGGCCGATATCGCACGTTGGAACCGTGTAATCACGAACATTCTGCCGACATTCACTCTCCTGAACCAGGCAAGCCGGGTCGATTTTCCGCTGTTTCAGGGAACGGGTAACTAACAGGGTTTCCGCATATGTTTGACGGAATACAACCGCGTGGAGCGAGTCGCGTGTCGAATAATCGGGAAATGCCGCTGACGTCGCCACAGTCGGGACAGGACGATGACGATTCGCTGAACATAGGCGAGTATTTCGCGACGCTGCTATCGCACAAGTGGCTGATCATCAGCGTCACACTGTTGGGTCTGCTGGCCGGCTTTTTCTACAATTTCATCTCCAAGCCGGTATATCGCGCCGATGCGCTTCTCCAGGTCGAAGAAGAGGCATCGGGCCTGGTGTCGTTTGAGGCGCTGGGCGCCCTTGGCGAATCGTCGTCTTCCGTCGATGCCGAAATCGAGATCCTGCGATCGCGCATGGTGCTCGGAAACGTCGTTGATCGTTTGCGGCTGCAAGTGGTGGCAGCACCCCGATATGCACCCGTGATCGGTGAGGCCGTAGCGCGCCGCTTCAGGGAAAGTGGTGTGGCAAAGCCATGGTTTGGTCAGGACCAACTCGCCTGGGGTGGAGAGAAAATTGAGGTCGAGCGCCTGGATGTTCCCGATTACCTGCTCGGGCAAGCACTGCGGTTGACGTCGGGTGAGACGGGTGGATACACCATTGAAGACCCCGAAGGAACCTGGCAGTTCAACGGCAGGGTCGGAGAGCGCCTGCAGGAGATGCTTCCCGGCGGCGAAGAGCTGGCCCTGTTCGTTTCCTACCTGAAGGCGCGGCCCGGTACGGAGTTCGAACTGCTCCGGAATTCTCGTATTGATACGATTTCAGCTCTGGTCGGCAAATTGTCGATTCGCGAAAAAGGCCGGGGGTCCGGCATTGTCCAGATCGCCCTTGAGGGCCACGACCGGGTTGGGCAGAAGGCCATCCTCGACCAGTTGATGTACGTCTATGTTCGGCAGAACGTCGAGCGGCGCTCGGCGGAAGCCGAGAGCACGCTGCAGTTTCTCGAGACACAGCTGCCCGCTCTGAAAGAACAACTCGATGCCGCGGAGGCCGCGTACAACAGCTACCGGCTGGAAGAGGGTTCCGTCGACCTGACGAGCGAAACCCAGTCCGTGCTGGCATCGGTCGTCCGGGTCGACAAGGAGTTGGTCGATCTGCAACAGGAACGCGAGGAACTGCGCCAGCGTTTCAAGCCGGAACATCCACGGCTCAAGGCACTCGACGGCAAAATGGCTCGGCTGCAACGTAAACGTGCCGAGTTGGACAAGAACGTGGCCGAACTGCCGGGTACCCAGCAGAAGATTTTGCGCCTGAAGCGGGATGTCGAGGTCAACACCCGCCTCTACACGGAACTCCTCAACACCGCACAGCAGCTGCGTGTCGCCAAGGCGGGCACGGTGGGTAACGTTCGTATCGTCGACGAGGCGGCGGCCAGTACCGAGCCGGTCGCACCGAAGACCCCGATGATACTTGCAGGGTCGCTCGTGTTGGGTTTCATCTTCAGCGTCGTGTTGATCTGGCTGCTGCGCAGCCTGCGCGTGACAGTCGAAACACCCGAGGCAATCGAGCGCAATCTCGGCCTGCCCGTACTCGCCACGGTGCCGCACAGCAAGCTGGAAGACCGGCTCGCCAAGGCGACAAAGACCGGCAAGTCGAAGATGGGCCTGTTGGCGCTCGAAGATGGCGAAGACGATTCGATCGAAAGCCTGCGCAGCCTGCGGACGACCCTGCGATTCACGATGGCGGAATCGGATCGGGGCGGCGTATTGATCACCGGGCCGAGCCAGGGTATCGGCAAGAGCTTCGTGTCGAAGAACCTCGCCGTGCTGCTCGCGCAGGCCGGGGAAACGGTTGCCCTGGTCGATGGCGATATGCGCCGTGGCCACCTGCACCGGGAATTCGGCCTGGAGAAGAACCTCGGCTTGTCGGAGTTCCTGTCGCAGGACCTGGGGTTCGACGCGATCGTCAAACCGACGATCGTCGAGGGCCTGGATATCATCACCTGTGGTGAGCGGCCGCCGAACTCCAGTGAACTGCTGATGAACTCGCGGCTGGAACTGTTGGTCCAGGCGTTGTTGAACACCTATAACCAGGTTGTCATCGATGCGCCGCCGATCCTGGCGATTTCGGATGCGGCGACGCTGGCGCGGTACGTCGGTACGACGATCATGGTGGCGCGCGCCGGACAGCATCCGCTGGCGGAACTCGAGCAGGCCTTGAAGCGCATGTCGATGTCGGGCATCAAGACGTCGGGCTTCGTGCTCAACGATCTCGATACGACGCGCATGCGTTATCGCTACGGGTACAGCGGTTACCACTACCAGTACAAGTACAAGTAGCCGGCGAGCCGCGGTTT
>JAGRGW010000166.1 GCA_020445315.1 Gammaproteobacteria bacterium | reverse complement strand
GAGCGTCGCCGCATCTCGCTGGGCATGAAGCAGTGCCAGGCCAACCCGTGGGAAGACTTCTCGACCCGCTTCAACAAGGGCGACCACGTCAGCGGCGTCATCAAGTCGATCACCGATTTCGGTATCTTCATCGGCCTGGACGGCGGTATCGACGGCCTGGTGCACCTGTCGGACATCTCGTGGGACGACACCGGCGAGGCCATGATCCGCAACTTCAAGAAGGGCCAGGAGCTGGAAACCGTGGTGCTGGCTGTCGACCCGGAGCGTGAGCGCATCTCGCTGGGTATCAAGCAGCTGGACAAGGACCCGATGTCGAGCTTCCTCGCCGTCAACGAGAAGGGCTCGATCGTCACCGGTACCGTGCAGGAAGTCGACGCCAAGGGCGCCGTGATTGCGCTGTCCGACGGTGTCGAGGGTTACCTGCGTGCCTCCGAGCTGTCGCGTGACCGCGTAGAGGACGCACGCTCGGTGCTGAAGGAAGGTGACACCGTCGAGGCGAAGTTCACCGGCGTCGATCGCAAGAACAGGACCATCAGCCTGTCGATCAAGGCCAAGGACTATGACGAGGAGAAGGCGGCGATCGCCACCTACTCGAGCGATGCCGCCAGCGCGGGTACGACGGCCTTCGGCGATCTGCTGAAAGATCAGCTGAACGCCAACAAGGACTGAGCGACACGACGTCGCAAGCTAGCGTGCGGCGGCCTTCGGGCCGCCGCCCAACGACCGGGTACAGGGCCGAGGCCAAATGACCAAATCTGAGCTGATAGAAGTCATTGCGAGAGAGCAAAGCCATCTTGCCTATCGCGACGTCGAACTCGCGGTCAAGTGCATGATCGAGCAGATGAGCCAGGCACTGGCATCGGGTGAGCGTATCGAGATTCGCGGCTTCGGCAGCTTCTCGCTGCATTTCCGGCCGCCGCGCATGGGCCGCAATCCCAAGACCGGCGATTCGGTCGAGCTCAGTGGCAAGTACGTGCCGCATTTCAAGCCCGGCAAGGAACTGCGCGAGCGCGTCAACATGAAGTTCGAGGCCGAACTGGCCGCGCACAAAGAGAACTACGGCTGACCGCCACTGCGGCGCGGGGACACGCTCCGTGTTTCCGTGATGCCCCGCCTTTCCGATGCTTCCGGTGCCCACCGGATCCCAGCAAGTAATCCCCTGGTATTTCCGCCTTCCCGGCGCACGGCCGTTTGGCGCCGGTTCAACGCGACCGGCATCGGCTCAGTCTTCTTTCGGCTTGGCCGGCAGCCCCGCGCGCGGACGGTCGTCAAAACGGATGCCGGTCCCGCCGTCTGAACGCGCGGTGCCTTCGGTGACGCGGGTGCCGACCTGGACGCGACCCTGTTCGATACGTTGTCCCGCCTCGACGAGGTCTTCGTGCAGTTGGCGCGAGTAGTCGAGCCGGTAGGCGCGCGGTGTCCGCTCGGCAGCGCCACTCACCCAGAGCAGGATGGCGCCGCGCTCTCCCTGCCGGGCATCCGGCTCGATGATCCGGAACGCCGCGAGTTCGAAGGTTGCCGGCAGCGGCCCGTCGCTCGGCCAGCCCCGGGTTGCCTGCAACACGTGGTACTGGCCGATGTAGAACAGGGGCAGGGCGGCGAGCAGGGTGACCGTCAGCCAGCGTCGCCGGTGTCGGCAGCGTGCGACCAGCACGCCGACCAGCAGCAGCGGCAGCACGTAGACCAGTCCATGGATCACCAGTTGCGTGTTGCTCATGGCGCCCCGGTCATGGTTCCAGCGCGTACGGTGTCAGCCGCTTCGGCAACCGGCTCAGCGCCGCGACCCGGCCCAGGTCGTCGAGCGTGAACCGGACCACGGTGCGTTCCTCGTCCTGCTCGGTCAGTTGAACGCGTTCGACGAACACCGTCGTCAGCGTCGGGTTGACCTTCTCGACCTTGACCAGGGCGCCCACCGGCCCGGGCGCGGCCTCGCGGTAGTAATACAGGTTGACGGTGTACTCGCCCGGGATGACGCCACGGATGGTGACGATCTCCTGGTTGATCGGGTACACGACGGATTCGCCGCCGATGATGACGGTGTCGTTGACCACGCCACGGTCGTCGCGATCGAGATGCAGCCAGCTGGCGTCCTTTCTCAGGTACGAAACCGTCTCGCCGATCGGGTCCTGCACCCACAGGTCGATGTCGTCGGCCAGTTGCTCGGGCCAGGTCACCGAGATGATGTACTCGGCCTTGAGATTGACGCGGCCCTTGCGCGCTTCCGGGTTCATGAACATCACCGCGACCAGGAACAGGAAGGTAAAGCCGAGCAGTGCGTTGAACAGCAGGTCGATGAACGGGTCGGTGGCGCGTTGCCGTCGGATCAGTCGGCGGCGCATGCTCAGTGACCGATCAGCGCACGCAGCTGCGGCGCGACATGCACCTCGGACAACTCGATGACCTCGGCCATCAGGTGGTCGACCGCGTTGTCGAGCAGGCGGTACTGGAACCCGAGCAGGATGCCGGCGCAAAGGCCGGTCAGTGTCGTGTACAGGGCGATGCGCATGCCGTCGCTCATGTTGGTCAGCAGTTGCTGCAGTGCCGGCAGGTCGATGCTCGACACGCTGGACACCGAACCGAGCATGACGATGAAGCCGATGACGGTTCCGAGCAGGCCGAGCCGGATCATCAGGTCGGCGAGGAACCAGCCCGTCTCGTGACCACGGCCGAGGGTGTTCTCGAGTCGTTCGAGCAGCAACGTCTGGTCACACAGGGCCCGATGCTGCAGCGTCTTGTTGGCCAGCAGCAACAGGTGATGGTGGGCGAACGAATCGTGCCCCGGCGGTTGGGCGAAGCGCGCCTGCTGACCGTCGTCGAGCACGAACAGTGGGTCGCGCTGACGCACCTGCGCCGACAGGGCCAGCGCACGGCGGATCTCGTTGCCGAGTCGGTAGGCGCGGCGACCCGCGTCGAGGCTGGCAAGCACGAAGGCGGCCAGGATAACGATTGAAATCCGACTCCGGTCGGTCGACCAGACCGTTTCGACCAGCCCCAGATCGGCGGCGACATAGGCCCCGGCCAGCAGCAGGCCAAAGAGTATCAACCAGCGGTAAAAGGCACTGAACGCTGCGGCGTTGTCGGGCATCGGCGGTCAACCGGCTCCGGGGAGGTGACCCTCACGAGTATAAACAACTCACCACACTAGAGTTGATCCAGCGGACTTGTCACCGCCTGTCCACCCAGTCCCGCCACGTGCGTGTAGATCATCGTCGTCGACACGTCGGCGTGACCCAGCAGTTTCTGCACCGTGCGAATGTCCGAACCGTTCTTCAACAGGTGCGTGGCGAACGAGTGGCGCAGCGTGTGGCTGGTTACCCGCTTGGTCAGTCCGGCCTGCCTGGCGGCCTGGCGGATCGTCTTCTGGATCACGCTCTGGTGGATGTGATGACGCCGCGCCACCCCTGTGCGCGGATCCTGGGCCAGGCGGGTGGCCGGAAACAGGTACTGCCAGCGAAGCTCCGTGTCGGCATGACGATACTTGCGGGCAAGGGCCTCGGGCAGGAAGACAGCACCAAAACCGGCTGCCAGGTCCCGCTGATGGATGCCGCGAACGAACGCCAGCTGCCTGCGCAGGGGGGCTTCGAGCAACCTGGGCAGCGGCACCGTGCGATCCTTGTTGCCCTTGCCGCCCCGGACCAGGATCTGTCGGTAGTCGAAATCCAGATCGAGGATGCGCAGGCGCACGCATTCCATGACGCGCATGCCGGTCCCGTACATCAGTCGAATCATCAGGCTGTTCCGGTCGCCCAGCACGGAGAACACGCGCTCGATCTCGGCCGGGCTAAGCACGGTAGGCAGTGTCCTGGGCTTTCTCGATCGCTGATACGGTCCGATGTCGCCCAGCGGCTGGTCCATCACCCGGGTAAAAAAGAACACCAGCGCGTTGAGCGCCTGCGCCTGGGTGCTGGCCGAGACCTTGCGTTGCAGCGCCAGATACTCTAGAAATGAAGCGATATCCGCTTCGGGCGACGTGCAGGGTAGCTGATCGCGATGGAAACGCAGGAACCGGTTGATCCAGCCGAGGTAGCTTTTCTCGGTGTTGGCGGCGTAGTCGGAAACGCGCATCACGCCAAGAAATTTGCGGAACGCGTCCGGGTGGCGTTGCGCGAGGCGGTTGTCTTCGCGGGCGACCGCCTTTTCGATCTGCTCGTACGTTCGCAACACCGTTGCATGGTCGTGCTCGAGCGTCTTCGCCCCCCCAAGCCAGAAATCCCAGTCGAACGACCTGGCCCAGTCCGCCTGCAGGTGGTGGGCGAAGAGCAGTCGAAGCGCGTCGGTCTTTTGCCGCAAGCGCCAGTCTTCGAGTTCGGGATCCCGCCCCTGCGTTACGAGCCAGGCCTGAACGGATTCCGCCGAATGCGTTTTCAGGCGGCATCCGGGATGATCGTCCCGAAAGGCTTCGACGTGACGCCGATACCACGGGCAGGCCTTCTCCGGAATGCGAAACCGGGTCAGAAGTTGCTGGTAATCGGCCCAAAACCGTTCGATACGCCGTTCGGCCTGTTCTCTCGCGTCCATGCGGTTTGCTCCCTGCTGTCCAGGAAAAAGGAGAACAAGAATAGAACAATTGGCACAATATTGCCAATATCGTGCCGGCACAATAACGGCGATATTGTGCCAGCCACATAATCAACGTTAGCTGAAAACAGAATCGGAACCATACATTCTCATGAATAAGTGGCTGTCAAAAACAGAACTACACGGCGAAACCATCTCTTTGGTGCCCATAGTTTCCGAGCACAACGAAGCAATAGTTGAAGCTGCGTCCGATGGAAAGTTATGGGAGCTCTGGTACACCGGGATTCCTACTAGAACCAGCGTAAATGAGCATATTGCGTTCGCTTTGAGTGAGTATGAGGCTGATCGAGTCTTGGCCTTCGTTGTGGTGGAGAACGCGTCAGGCAGAATCATAGGCTCTACGCGGTATCTAAACGCCAAGCCAGAACATCGTCGTTTGGAGATTGGAAACACGTGGTACTCGGCGAGTTTTCAACGCACGCGCGTGAATACGGAATGTAAGTTGTTGCTCCTTACTCATGCGTTCGAACAGCTGAATGCTATTGCGGTGGAGTTCCGTACGCATTGGCACAACCATGCATCACGGGCTGCGCTTTCTCGCCTTGGAGCCAAGCAAGATGGTGTTTTGCGTAACCATCAAATTGGCGCGGATGGGATCTACCGAGATACCGTTGTTTTTTCGATCATCGAATCAGAGTGGGCAGCTGCAAAAAAAGCGCTCAGTTTCAAGCTTGAACGAAGCAGCTAACACACACCCTGAGGTAGGCTG
>JAGRGW010000165.1:9594-9865 GCA_020445315.1 Gammaproteobacteria bacterium | reverse complement strand
ACATAGTGGTTGTCCATGACATCGAAGTGAATGATGTCGGCGCCTGCCGCCAGTACCTTGTCGCATTCCTCGCCGAGCTTGGCGAAGTCGGCGGAAAGAATCGATGGCGCAATTGCGTAATCTGCCATTTGGTCGCTCCCTGGCCGGAAATCCGGCGCTAAACTGCCCTGGTGGTGCCCATTTTTTGGGGCACCCGAAAAAGTGGACACGAGACTTTACCGGAAAGCCCCATAGTGGTCCAAGTGGAAAACTGGTTTGTACAAGCATGACA
>JAGRGW010000165.1:0-9522 GCA_020445315.1 Gammaproteobacteria bacterium | reverse complement strand
GCCGAGCAGCGCCTGGCCGGGAGCTTTATGCGGGCCACCGACCTTGCCGGCGAGGTCGTGACCCTCGGTGACCCGGGCGATCCCGTGGTCGCGCTGTACCGGCTCCACCAGCTGCCGGAAGCCCGCGGCGGTGTCATCCTGCTGCATGACAGTCGGGCCAATGCCAACAGTCACGAGGTGATCCGGCCCTTGCGACTGCGCCTGGCCGATGCCGGCTGGCACACCCTGTCAGTACAACTGGCGGTCGCCTACGACGGATCGGGTACAGCGCTCGACGTTACCCGGCAACGGCTGGCAGCCGCGATCGCGTGGTTCAGGCAGCGCGACGTGCTGAACCTGGCCGTCATCGCCGATGGCGACAGCGCCGTCGCCGCACTCGACAGTGTCAGCAACGACAAGCCGGACGAGGTGCGGGCCGTGGTCATCATCGGCAGCGCACTCGGGGATGCCCGTGACGAGGCGATACAGACCGCGTTTACCGCGCTCGAGGTGCCACTGCTCGACGTCGTCGCCCAGCACGACCGACCGGATGTGCTGACCGGCGCCGAGGTCCGGCGGGAGTGGGCACGAAAGACGCAACAGGACTTCCGCCAGCGTGTCGTCGACGCGGCCTACCCCGGTTACAGCGCCACGACCGACAGCCTGGTCGTCACGGTCCGGGCGTGGCTGGCCAAGCGTATCGCTGGCGTCGAGGTCCGGCGCTAGTGTGGTGAGTGTATCGGCAGCCGCGGCAGGACGCCGGCCGGATACGCCGGCCGATCCGCATCACTGCGATGCAGAGCGGATCACGATGCTGTCGAAACCGCTGTCGCTCAGTCGCCGACGCGCCTGGTTGACGGCTGCCGTGCCACGGTAAGGCCCGGATCGGACGCGGTAGCGGGTGTCGTCGGGACCGATGCGGGCGCGGGTTACGTTGACCTCGAAGCCGAGCAGCGTCAGTTCGGCCTTGCGCCTGTCTGCATCCTCGGCACGCTTGAACGAGCCGACCTGCAGGTGGAACTCGGTCGCTGCCGTCGTCGCCGGCGCAGGTGCGGCGGCGGGGGGCTTTTCGCGCAGTTCCGCCTCCGGCACCTCCACCTCCATGCGCGGCAGCATGTCGTAGAAATCGAATCGCGGTTTCGGCGGCGCCGGTGGCTCGGCACGTTTCTCGACGGCGCCCTGCGGCGGCCGGTCGGGTTTGGCACCGACCCATTCGCCACCGGCGTCGTCCGATTGGCCGTGCAGCCAGAACAGCGCCGCGATGAAACCGCCGAGCAACAGGCCGGTCAGCAGCCACAGCCAGCCCGGCAGCGGCTTTTTCGGCGGCTGTTTCTGTGCGCGGTTCTTGTAATCTCTGGGCACGATACGTAAACGGTGGTGTCATCCGCCCGGCGGCGGTACGGCGGCAACTGCGACCGATTGTAAGCCGATGCCGCGCGCGGTATCGACTACCGCTTCCGGTTTTTGCGGCAAACCCCGACCCGCCTACATCTGCTCAGGCGCGTCGACACCGAGCAGGTTCAGGCCGTTGCGCAGGACCTCGCGGGTGGCCAGGATCAGCTTGATCCTCGCGTCGCGCAGGTTCGCCTCGTCGACGAGGAACTGGTGGGCGTTGTAGTACGTGTGGAAGTCGTTCGCCAGATCGCGCAGGTAATGCGTCAGCTGGTGCGGTTCCTCGTTCAGCGCCGCCGTTTCGACGACCTCGGGATAGCGCGACAGGGTCTTCAGCAGGTCGATCTCGTGCGTTTCGACCAGTCGGTCGAGGTTGTGCGTACCCTCGCTCGGCGTCACGTCGATCAGCTTGTCGGCGGCCTGGCGCAATACCGCGTGAATCCGCGCGTGAGCGTACTGGACGTAGTACACCGGGTTGTCGCTGGACTGCGACTTGGCGAGGTCGAGATCGAAGTCCATGTGCTGTTCGCACTTGCGCATGACGTAGAAGAACCGGGCGGCGTCGCGTCCGACCTCCTTGCGCAGCTCGCGCAGGGTGATGAATTCGCCCGAACGGGTCGACATCTGCGCCTTCTCGCCGCCGCGATAAAGTATGGCGAACTGGACCAGCAGGACGTCGAGCTTCGACGCGTCGCCACCCATCGCCTGCAGCGCCGCCTTGACCCGCGGCACGTAACCGTGGTGATCGGCACCCCAGACGTCGATGACGCGGTCGAAGCCCCGCTCCAGCTTTTCCATGTGGTAGGCGATATCCGACGCGAAGTAGGTGCTCTGACCGTTGTCACGTACGACGACGCGGTCTTTCTCGTCGCCGAAATCGGTCGAACGGAACCACCAGGCGCCACCTTTCTCGTACAGGTGGCCGGCCTCGCGCAGGCGGTCGATGGCCTTGTTGACGGCGCCCGATTCAACCAGCGAGCGCTCGGAATACCACTCCTGGTAATCCACACCGAACAGGCTCAGGTCGTCGCGGATGTCGTCGAGGATGACGTTGAGCCCGAGCTCGAACACGTAGCGGTAGCGGTTGTCGCCGAGCAGGTCCTTGGCGCGCCTGATCAGGCCGTCAATGTGCGCTTCCTTGTCGCCACCCTGGGGCGCGTCGGCCGGCACGCCGGCAAACAACTCTTCGGCCGTATGGCGATAGTCATCGCCGTGTTCGCGATGCAGCGTCGCGGCGATGTCCCAGACGTAATCACCCTTGTACCCGTTGCTCGGGAAGTCGAACGCCTCGCCGCACAGTTCGAGGTAACGCAGCCACACCGAGGTGCCGAGGATGTCCATCTGGCGGCCGGCATCGTTGACGTAGTACTCGCGGTGCACATCGAACCCGACCGCGGCCAGCAGGTCGGCAACGACGGCGCCGTAGGCCGCACCGCGACCGTGACCGACATGCAGCGGCCCGGTGGGGTTGGCCGAAACGAACTCGACCTGAACCTTCTTGCCTGCGCCCAACCGGCTGCGCCCGTACTCGTGCCCCAACCGCAGGATCTCCGGCACCAGCGCGTGGTAGGCATTGTCGGTCAGGCGGAAATTGATGAACCCGGGCCCGGCGATCTCGACCCCGGCGACCAGCGCCGAGTCCGGCAGCGCCGCGACCAACCGTTCGGCCAGGTCGCGCGGGCGCAGCTTCGCCGCCTTGCTGTTGACCATCGCCACGTTGGTGGCGAAATCACCGTGCGACGGGTCACGCGCACGCTCGACGACCGGGGTACTGACGGCACTGGTTTCGATGACGCCGTCATCGGCCAGCCGGGCAAGGGCCTGGGTTACAAGGTCGGCAATCTGGGCTTTCATTCGGTGGCGCTGCTGCGGGGATTTCGGCGGGCAAGAATAACAGGAAGGCCGGCCGGGTAGCGACAGCTGTCGGCAGGGCGCGCTCAGTACAGATCGACCGGATCCACATCGAGGCTCCAGCGCACGCCCTTGGCCGTGGCCAGCGATGGCAGCAGTTGCGGGAGACCGTCGAGCACCGCGTGCAGGCGGTCGCGTCGCCGGGCCTGCAGCAGCAGGTGCGCGCGGAAGCGACCGGCACGGCGCACCATCGGCGCGGGCACCGGTCCCCACAGCTCGACTTCGGCAGCAGGCGACTGCCGCACCGCCGCAACCACGTCGTCGAGCAAGGCCTGGGCTCGCGCCATGTCGCGTGCCTCTGCGCGCAGCAGCGCCTGGAAGCTGTATGGCGGCAGGCCGGCCGCTTCGCGCTCCTCGAGCGCCTCGCAGGCAAAAGCCCGGTAGCCCCGCCGCACCAGTTCCCGCAGCAGGGGATGATCGGGAAAACGGGTCTGGATCACGACCTGGCCCGGGTGGTCGCCGCGACCGGCGCGGCCGGCCACCTGCTCGAGCAACTGCGCCATGCGCTCGGTGGCGCGAAAATCGGCGCTGTAGAGACCGCCGTCGGCATCCAGCACGCCAACCAGGGTCACGCCGGGCCAGTCGTGCCCCTTCGCCAGCATCTGTGTGCCGACAAGCAGTGCCGCCCCGGTCTGCCGGATCTGCTGCAGCTTGCGTTCGAGACTGCCCTTGCGCGCGGTCGCGTCGCGATCGACCCGGATCAGGGGATAGTCGCTGAACCGCTCGGCAAGGAAGGCCTCCAGCTGTTCGGTACCCTGCCCCAGCGGGTGCAGGTCGGCGGCGCCACACGACGGGCAGGTCCGCGGCACGCGTCGTTGCGACCCGCAGTGATGGCACCACAGCGTGTCGTTGTGCCGGTGCAGCGTCTGGCGCGCGTCGCAGTGCGGACAATCGGAGATCCAGCCGCAGCCAAAGCAGGTCAGCACCGGCGCAAACCCACGCCGGTTGAGGAACAGGATGGCCTGCTGGCCCGCGGCGAGGACCTGTGCCACGCGGTCCAACAGCGGTTGTGCCATGCCGGACTGCAGCGGCTGGTCACGGATGTCGAGCAGTTCGATTCGCGGGCGTGACGCCCCGGCCGCGCGCTGATCGAGGCGCAGGTGGGCATAGCGACCCGACAGCGCATGGCGCAGCGACTCGAAAGACGGCGTGGCCGATCCCAGCACCACCGGGCATCCCGCGCGCTGCGCCCGCACGATCGCGAGGTCGCGCGCCGAGTAACGGAAGCCCTCGGTCTGCTTGAACGAACCGTCGTGCTCCTCGTCGACGATGACCAGCCCGAGATCGGTCATCGGCGTGAACACCGAAGACCGCGTACCCAGCAGCACGCGTGACAGGCCGAGACGCACCCGGTGCCAGGTCGCCTCGCGTTCGCGCTCGGCCAATGACGAGTGCAGTACCCGCACCGTGTCACCCAGTCGCTGCCGAAAACGCGCGGCCAACTGCGGGGTCAGCGAGATTTCCGGCACCAGCAGCAGCACGCTGTGACCACGTCGCAGCGCCGTGGACGCGAGTTGCAGGTAAACCTCTGTCTTGCCACTGCCGGTCACGCCGTCGAGCAACGCGACATGGAACCTGCCGGTCGCCGCCTCGATCGCGTCGACGGCCTCCTGCTGCGCCGGGGTCAGCGGCGGCCCGGACACGTCGGCAAGGGCACGTTCGGCGACAGCAGGGATCTCGACAGACTCCACCCATGCCGCCTGGCGCACGGCGCGCAGCGCTGCGGCACTGGCCGGGAAGCGGTCGCGCAGGATCTGCCGGTCGATCCCGCCCTCCCCGCCGGCGGCGACGGCCTGCAGGATCTCGACCTGGCGTGGCGCGCGGCGACCGGGGGCCTCCAGCTGTTGCCGACCCGCTTCCGTCAGCCGCCAGCCTTCTGCACCAGGCAGCCTGACCGGCTCCCCCTTGCGCAGCACCAGCGGCAACGCGGCCAGGATCACCTCGCCGACCGGGTGGTGATAGTAGGTGGCGGCCCAGCGTTGGAATGCCAGGTCGGCCGGTTCCAACAATGGCGATGCGTCTGCCACCGATTCGATGGACTTCAACCGTCCCGGGTCACAGTCGGCACTGTCATCCAACTCGACCACGACGCCGGTCAGCGGCGTGCGACCGAAAGGGACCCGCACCCGGGCACCGGGCTGGACCGCCATTCCGGGTGGGATGGCGTAATCGAAAAGACGGTGCAATGGCTTGGCGACCGCGACCCGGGCGACACGTGGCATACGCCGACTGTAACAGCAGCGACGCCAGGCCCGCCGGACATTCACGCGGTCCGATCTGAGGCGGTCTTTCCACAGAGGCTGTGGATAACTTTGTGGAAACCGGGTTTGCATCGCGCTGCAGGCCCCTTCGCCATTTGATTCAGGTCAAATTGGCCAAAAACTGCTCAATCACTACTTTGTCATTTAAAAACAATATCTTGCAGATTTTCAGTAGATGCTAATGTGGATAAAGGGCGCGGTTTGCGCCTGCGATACTCGGTGCATGGTTCATGTGCATAAGTCAAGCCCGATCGGCCGCATGCGTCGGAACGACAGCTAAACGCCTGTTTGAAAAAGCACAAAATTCCACCCGGGGACCCGCTCCAGCGGTGCCACCGGGCGCCTGTCCAGGACACGAAAGCCGCCGTTCGCGCGGCGTGGTCACGAGGCCGACGGTTGAAACCCCGGCGCGATCTATGCAATAACCGGCGGGTCTTCTGAACGGAGGAATCGAATCGTGCCGGGCCTGTCGCAGCAGATTCTGCGCACCGATGCTTCGGGCATGCCGCTCGAGTGGATTGATTTCCGACAGGCCGCCCGCCTGCACTTTCTCGGCATGATCGCTTACGCCTGCGGCGAACCGCTGTTCACGCTGCACGGCGGCATCAACGCCGCGACCCACCGCCAGAGCCTCGTCGAGATCAATTCGATCGTCGCCACGCACGGCAATCACCAGATGCGCGAAAGCTACACGCCGCCGCTGAGCAATCGCACCCTGTTTCAACGCGACGACCACCTGTGCCTGTACTGCGGTGACCGCTTCCCGCATCGGCAGCTGTCGCGCGACCATGTCACGCCGATCAGCCAGGGCGGCGCCAACCTGTGGACCAACGTCGTCACGGCCTGCGTCCGCTGCAACAACCACAAGGCTGGACGCACGCCGGAACAGGCGGGCATGCAATTGCTGGCGATACCCTTTGCCCCGACACACGCCGAGTACATCTACCTGCAGGGGCGTGACGTACTGGCCGACCAGATGGCGTTCCTGCGGGTACATTTCCCACGCAGCAGCCCGTTGCGCCACCGCCACGGCCTGGCGCCCGGAACGACGCCTTGGATGCCTGGAACACGATAGCCCGCCGGGTGGCGGAGGCCAGCGGAGAGCCGTTCGATCCCATGGCGCCCGAGACACTGGCCGGTGGCTGCATCAACAGCGCGTTCCGACTTGGCGACGGGAAGCGGACCTACTTCGTCAAGACCAACCGCGCCGCGTTGCTGGACATGTTCGAGGCCGAGGCTGCCGGCCTGGAGGCGCTCGCGGACAGCCACACACTGCGGGTCCCCCGCCCGGTCTGTACCGGCACCTGCGAGGGCCTGTCCTTCATCGTCATGGAGTACCTGGCACCGGGACGCGGCAGCCACCGGGGCTGGCAGCTGGCCGGCGAGCGCCTCGCCGCAATGCACCGTGTGTCGTCGACCCACTTTGGCTGGTCTCGCGACAACACCATCGGCGCAACACCGCAAACGAACACGCCCAACGGCGACTGGATCGCGTTCTGGCGCGAGCAACGGCTCGGCTTTCAACTCGAACTCGCGGCCCGCAAGGGTTACGGCGGACGCCTGCAGGTGCTGGGCTCCCGCCTACAGGAGCGCTGTCCCGCCCTGCTCGAGCATGCGCCCACGGCGTCGCTGCTGCATGGCGATCTCTGGGGGGGCAACCTGGGCTTTACCGACGACGGCCAGCCGATGATCTACGACCCGGCCGTCTATTTTGGTGACCGCGAGGCAGATATCGCGATGACCGAACTGTTCGGCGGATTCGACAGCGCGTTCTACGCTGCCTACCGCGCGAGTTGGCCGCTCGATGCCGGCTACCCGGTACGCAAGCAGCTTTACAACCTGTACCACGTCCTCAATCACCTGAACCTTTTCGGCGGCAGTTACCAGGGACAGGCCGAGCGGATGATGCAGGCGCTGCTGGCCGAATGTTAGTGCGGTAAGCCAGGGCTTCGTTTCTTTTCAGCGCGGCTGTGCAACCCCATGGCCTGGCGCGTCTGCGCGGGAACCGTCGCGACTAGTCGATGCTGCCGCGACAGTTGGCCTCGTAGGTCTTCCTGACAGCGCGTTTTTCCTCGGTCCGCTCCGACTCGGAGAGGTAACGCCGACCGCCGTCCTGCTCGCCGTAGTAGACAGGCCCACCCCAGGAAAGCGAGCGCCAGTGTCGCTGCAACCGGTCGCATTGACGCTGGTTGCGGGCCTCGGCCACTTCGGCTTCGGCCTGCTGCCGGCGCTTGCGGTCGCGTTCGTGCGAATAGGCATCGAGCATCCGCTGCTGCCGCTGGCGACGCTCGGCAGCGGCGGCGTCCGTACCGACGCCCTGTCCCGTTGGGTTGCGCAGCTCGACGCGATCACCGCCGGTCGCAGGCGGACGTTCGCCGAAGTGCACCACGCCGTTTGCGTCTGTCCAGCGGTAGATGTCGCCGGCAACCGCCACGCTGCAAGCCAGCGCGATGGTGGCCAGCAGCGCGCCACCCCGTCGAATCAGTGAACCTTGCATAGGCAGATGATAGCCTGTCGGAGAAACGACCGGCATTGGATGCCCCGGGCCGATCCGCCCCCCCCAGCAGGGTTGCGGGAATCCTCCGCGAGGTTGTCCCCGCGTTATTGGCATCCATCCGTCCAGCGCGGGAAATGCTGTTAAAGTCCCCATTTCCCAAAACGCGACGCCGGAGGCAAGATCTCGCCCTCGCTGCCGAACGCCCGGCGCCGCTGAAGAAAGACCAGGAGCAACGACCGTGAGTCCCAAGCCGACCAAACGATCACCGGCCTCGGGGGTGCGCCATGACTGAACGTCACCCGATGCTGGGCTGGCGCGAGTGGGTCGCCCTCCCGGACCTGGGTATAGGGCGGATCAAGGCCAAGGTCGACACCGGCGCCAGGACATCGTGCCTGCACGCCTTTTATGTCGAGCCGTTTACGCGCGATCAGCGCGAGTTCGTTCGCTTTGGTGTTCACCCGCGTCAGGGTAATTCGGACACCGTTGTGCATTGCGAGGCAGCAGTGCTCGACCAGCGTCCGGTCACGGACTCCGGCGGGCACACGGAGACACGCATCGTCATCCAGTCGCGGCTGCGGCTGTTTGATTTCGACGGCGACATCGAACTCACGCTGACGAACCGCGACAGCATGAAATTCCGGATGTTGCTGGGCCGGACGGCAATGGCAGCGGCCGGGTTCCACGTCAACCCGGCCGCGTCTTACCTGGCAGGCCCCAACCCGACAGCTAGCGAAAACACAAACGCATGAAGATTGCCATTCTCTCGCGCAACCCGAAGCTGTACTCGACGAGGCGGCTCGTCGAGGCCGCCGAACAACGCGGCCACCAGGCCCGCGTCATCGACGTGCTGCGTTGCTACATGAACATTACGTCGCTGCGCCCGTCGATCCATTACAAAGGGGAGAATCTCACCGGTTTCGATGCGGTGATCCCACGCATCGGCGCGTCCGTGACCTTCTACGGCACCGCGGTGCTGCGCCAGTTCGAAATGATGGGCGTCTACCCGCTGAACGAATCGGTCGCGGTGACGCGCTCGCGGGACAAGCTGCGTTCGCTGCAGCTGCTCGCACGCAAGGGCATCGGCCTGCCGGTGACCGGCTTCGCCCATTCGCCCGACGACGTGCAGGACATGCTGACGATGGTCGGCGGCGCACCCGCCGTCATCAAGCTGCTGGAGGGCACCCAGGGGATCGGCGTGGTCCTGGCCGAGACCCAGCAGGCAGCCGAGAGTGTCATCGAGGCCTTCATGGGCCTGAAGGCCAACATCCTGATCCAGGAATTCATCAAGGAAGCCGGTGGCGCCGACATTCGCTGCCTCGTGGTAGGTGGCAAGGTCGTCGCCGCCATGAAGCGCCAGGGCAAGGAAGGTGAGTTTCGCTCCAACCTCCATCGTGGCGGCTCGGCGACACTGGTCAAGCTGACACCCGAGGAGCGTTCGACGGCCGCGCGGGCTGCGGCGATCATGGGGCTGAACGTCTGCGG
>JAGRGW010000012.1 GCA_020445315.1 Gammaproteobacteria bacterium | reverse complement strand
CTGGCGGAATTCGCGTCGGAAGTACTTTAAAACGCTTCGTGCCGATGCCGTCAGGCGCTGGCGCAGGCACTGCGCACATGCTCGCGCAGCGCCGTGTCCGCGTCGTGAAACGCGGCCTCGACATCGCGGAACGCGGCTTCCGCCTCGCCGAGACTACCGGCCCGCGCCAGCCGCTCGGCCTTTCGCGCCAGTGACGACAACTGCATGGCGCCAACGTTGGCACTGCTCGATTTGAGCGAGTGCACCGGGATCACCATGGCGCTGACATCGCCACGACCCAGTGCCGCCTGCACCTCGGCAACCAGTTGCGGCGCGTTGTCCAGGTAGGTCTGGAGCAGATTGACGTAGTCGTCCTCCATGATATCGCGGAGTTCGCGCAGGACCTTGGCATCCAGCACCGGTGACGCCGCGGACGCCCTATCCTCCTCGCTGGCCCGTGTCTCGGCGGACACGGCCCTGGCCGGCGGTTGCGTTGGCTGTGCCGCCTTCTCCCGCGGCGCTATCCAGGTTGCAATGCAGTCCGACAGCTGGGCGACGCTGACCGGCTTGGCGAGGTAATCGTCCATACCGGCCTCGAGACATTTCTCACGATCCCCGGCCATCGCGTTGGCCGTCATCGCGACGATCGGTGTCGGATCCTGCTTTTCCATGGCCTCGAGGCGGCGGATATGGCGCGTCGATTCATAGCCATCCATGACCGGCATCTGGCAATCCATGAAAACGATGTCGAACCCGCCACCGGCAAACTCGTTGATCGCCTCGCGGCCGTCGGCCGCCGTCTGGCAGCTGAGTCCCAACTTGGCCAGGGCTTTCTTGATAACCCCGAGGTTGACCGGGTTGTCCTCGACCAGCAGCGCACGCCCGCTGAACGGCGCCGATGCGTTCACCGGGGCCGGGTCAAACTCGATTTCCTGCGCCGATACGTTGAGGTCGTCGTAGATCTCTTCGGGCCGCATCTCCGGGTTGCCGAAGTGACGGCTTTCGACATCGAACAGCCGGTGCAGTATCCGACGCAGCGGTTCGGGCCGGATGGTCTCGGTCAGGATAACCACGCCGGCATCACGCTCCAGGCGCTCGGCCATCGCCTCGGACCGCACCACGGCGATGATCCGCAGTCGGCGCAGGGACTCGATACTGCGGATTTCCGAAATGATGCCGGGCAGGCGCGTTTCGAGACCGGCGCCATCGATCAGCGCCAACTCGTATGACCAGGTCTCGCCGAGCATCGAGGACGTGCGCAACTTGGTCACCGCATCCAGCGGATCGCTGGTCGATTCCTCGACCACGCCCCACTCCTGCAGGTACCGCGACAGGCGTGCGGCATGGTCCTTGTCGGTCACCAGCGACAGGATCCGCACACCATTCAGGTTCGTGCGCGCCGACGGCACCTCGATCACGGATTTACGCAACGGCACCAGGAACCAGAACGTCGACCCCTTGCCCAAGGCCGAGCGTACGCCGATCTTGCCGCCCATCAGCTCGACCAGTCGCTTGCAGATGACCAGCCCCAGACCAGTGCCACCGTGCTTGCGCGTGGTTGAGGCGTCTGCCTGGCTGAACGACTGGAACAGGCGATCGGCCGTCTCCGGAGACATGCCGACACCGGTGTCCGCCACGGCGAACAGCAGCTCGACCTCCTTCTGGCTGATCTCCGCGCGCGAGACTTCGATCCGGATGCCGCCCGACTCGGTGAACTTGATCGCGTTGCTGACCAGGTTGATCAGGATCTGGCGCAGCCGGATCGGGTCGCCGCGCACGACCTGGGGCACGTTGTCGGCGATATTGGAATTGAGCTTCAGGTTGTGATTGCGCGCACTACCACTCATCAACTCGGACACCGAATCGACCATGTCGCGCACGTCGATCTCGATGGTCTCGAGTTGCAGCTTGCCGGACTCCACCTTGGCGAAATCGAGGATATCGTTGATGATGCGCAACAGGTGGCGCGACGATCCCTGCGCCGTCCTAATCAGCTTGCGCTGTTCTTCGTCCAGCTGGGTATCGCGCAGCATCTCGAGGATCGGCAGGATACCGTTCAGCGGCGTGCGGATCTCGTGGCTCATCGTCGCCAGGAACTCTGTCTTGGCACGGTCGGCGCTCTCGGCCAGGTTCAGGATCTCGGCCAGTTCCGCCTCCAGCTTCTCGCACTGGTCATCGGCCTCGCCAAGGCGTTCCTGCGACTCGTCCAGGCGCGCCTGCAGTTCGGATGCCTCGACTCGCATGTAATGCGCATCGGCCTTCGCCACTTCGACACGACGCGCGTACGCCGATGCCATCAGCGCCAGCACACAGAGCGCAACCCATACGCCCAGCGGCAGCAGAAAAGCCTCGTGGCCCGGATCCGGGTAAAGCAGTACCGACGCGGTGAACAGCAGCTGAAAGGCAAGCTGCATGATCAGGCCGGGCAACCACGCCAACATCGGCAGCAGCGACAACGTCAACGCCAGTATGGCCATGAACGACACCGCCAGCGACGGCGGATCGAGACTCGCCGCCAATGCCGACGCGAAAGCCCATGCCGTGCTGTTGACGGTCATGACCAACAGCAGCAGGAAGCGCCAACGCGACAGGAAACGGCGACTGAGCAGTTGGCGCCCAAGGAACGGACCGCCGAACGCGGCGATGAACGCCGGTGCCGCGGCCCACGCGAGCCAGTACTCATCGAGCCCGGTACGCGCCGTACCGAGCCAGGCGATACCGGCCACCAGCAACAGCAGCGCACCGCCGGCCAGTCCGGCCAGCCTGGCGCTGTGCTTGAGGCTGTCGATGCCAATCAGTCCCTGCAGCGCTACGCCGGTATGCTCCGCCGGCTGATCCAGTTCAAGCAGGTCCTGAACCCTTAGCGACGCGGGACTGGCGGTTTCTGTCGATGGCATGCGGCGTTGCGGACCCTGTGGAGCCTGAATTCACGTCTATCATTGTGGCAGACTGCCAGCAGATAGCATATGTTATCGGAAACCCGTGAGGTGCTCGGTGCACAGTGGGCCATGCAGCGCTTTCTGTCATCCCGGGGCACAGGCATTGTGGTGAGAGGCGTCGTTTGCAGGGAATGGCAGGCCGGGCGTCACCGAACTGATTCAGGACTCGAGAGGAACTCAGCATAATGGCGCCTTCATCCGGCCACTTGGATGAGCACTCCGGCCAGGGACGTGATGCGTTTGTCGCCCAACTGCCCAAGCGCGTGGCGGCCATCGAGGACGTCTGGTCGAAACTGAGTACCGTCGACTGGAACCAGGACCAGCTCGAGTCCCTGTACGACAGGGTCCGCGAGATCTCCGAATTCAGCAAGTCGCTGAACCTGTTTCAGCTCAACGAGAGCGTGTTCTCGCTCGAAGTCTATCTCAGCTCGTTCGTCGGTTCGGACATCCGCCCGGATGCTTCGCAGATGGAGGCCATTGGCGGTCTGGTGCGCGCACTGAACACCGCGGCCAAGGTCACCTCGTCGAGTGGTGTGGAACCCATCGGCGGCCAGGTGACGATCTTCGTGCTCGGCGAAAAAGGCGGCCTCACCACCGAACTCGGTACCGCGCTCGGCAAAGTAGACGCCGACGTGCATTTCTTCTCCGATGTCGACGTGCTGTTGCAGCAGATGCACAAGCATCCGCCAAAGGTTGTTTTTGCCGACACCGCGATGCTGGCGGAAATGCCGCCCCTGTCGGCCGAGATCGTGCGCATGCGCAGCCACATGGCGCTGCAGATCCCGCTGTTGTTCATCAGCAACTCGTCATCGCTGCAACTGCGCGTAGACGCAATCAGGGCGGGCGGCGATGGTTACTTCGTATCACCGCTGGATGCCAATGCCATCGCCTCGCAGATCGGTGACATGGCATCACCGGACCAGCAGCATCCGTACCGGGTCGTCGTGGTCGAAGACGATCCGACCCAGGCCGATTTTGCCGGCTCGATTCTACGCAAGGCGGGCATGGAGGTGCTGCTCGTCACCGAGCCCACGCAGGTAATCGGCAAGCTTCGCGAGTTTGCGCCGGACCTGATCCTTATGGACATCTACATGCCCGAGGTCAACGGTATCGAGCTGACCACGGTCATCCGCGACTATCCCGAGTTCGTGGCCCTGCCGATCGTATTCCTGTCGGGCGAGCAGAACACCGACAAGCAACTCGATGCACTCAGTGTTGGCGGCGACGATTTCATCGCCAAGCCGATCCGGCCGAAGCACCTGCAATCGGTCGTCCAGACCCGGATTCGGCGGGCGCGCCAGCTGAAGACTGCAACCGGACAGACCGCCAAGCACGATCGCGTGACCGGACTGTTCTCGCGCCAGCACTTCCTCGACAAAGTCAGCCGCGTTATCGAGCAGGACCAGGGGCACTCCTCGGTAGCAGCGATCATGGCCATCCGGCCAGACGATGTGCAGCGCCTGCGCGGAGAACTCGGTGTCGGTGGCACTGACCACCTGATGTCCGACTTCGGCACCGTGCTCGAGCAACACATCAGGGAGACGGACCTGGCCGCACGTATCGGCGACCATGACTTCGGCGTCCTGCTGAAGCGTGACAGCAACGCCGACGTCGAGCAGGCGGCAAGAGAGCTCTTGGCCGAAATCGGGGCCCACGCCTTCGAGGCCGATCTCGACCTCAGCGCGAGTGGCGGCCTGTGCCTGATTGATGCACGGCATGCGGATGCCAATGGCCTCGTCAACCGCGCCCTGGCGGCATGTGAAGAGGCGCAGAAGAGTGGCCGCGGCATGCTCCATGTCCATGCGACCGGCGAAGCGACACGCGAATCCGCGCCTGAAGTGGTGGACAACGATTTCGGCAGCCGGGTGAAGCAGGCACTGCTCAACAACAGCTTCATCACACTGTACCAGCCGCTGCTCGACCTGCAGACACGCGGCAGCGAGAACTACGAAATCGTCCTGCGCCTGGAAAACAGCGAAGGCGACCTCATTGGCGGACGCGTCTTGATCGATGCGGCCGATGCAGCCGGCGTCGGCGAGGAACTCGATCACTGGACCCTGGACCGCGCCATCGACATCCTCAAGCAACGCCGTGAATCCGGCCGCCGCACCCGCATCTTCGTCCACCAGTCGATTCACACAGCCCTGAACACGAACATGCCGGCCTGGCTGATCGGCCGCCTGCGCGCAAAGCAGGTCGTCGGGACCGGTCTCGTCATCGACTTCAGCCTGTCCGACCTTTCACAGGACCTGAAGACGGCAAAGGCCAACATCACGGCCCTGCGGGAGATGGATGTGGAGGTCTCACTTTCCCGGTTCCCCGAGAAAGACGCCGCCTTCAAGGTGCTGAATTTCCTCAGCGCCGGCTACATCAACATCGCGCCGCGCCTGCTCAAGGCCGACAGGTCGGTCATCAGCGCAGTGATACGCCAGGCGCACGAGGCCAATGCCAAGGTCATCGTTTCGAATATCGACGATCCGCGCAGCATCGACCTGCACTGGTCGTCAGGTGCCGACTTCCTGCAGGGCAATTTCATCCAGCGCCCGTTGGAGAACATGGAGTACGACTTCTCGCAGGTCGTTATCTGACCTCGGCCCGGGCGGCGAAAGTCACGCACCCCGGTCGCGGTATCAGGCGGGCCTCAGCATGCTGCCGCGTGATGGCCATGCCCGCAGGATCGCGTTGACCAGGGTCGCCAGCGGAATGGCGAAGAAGACGCCCCAGAAGCCCCAGAGTCCACCAAACACCAGGATCGCGACAATGATGGCGATCGGGTGCAGGTTGACGACCTCGCCGAAAAGGAGCGGAACCAGCACGTTGCCGTCGAGCGCCTGGATGACCAGGTAGGCCACCGTGACCCAGATGAAATCAGGCCCCCAACCCCACTGGAAATAGGCGACCAGCACGACCGGGAAGGTCACCACGGTCGCACCGACGTAGGGGACGACGACGGACAGCCCGACCAGCACCGACAACAGCATGGCGTACTGCAGACCGAAGAACGAGAACGCCAGCAGGGTCACGGCCCAGACGATGATGATCTCCCAGAACTTGCCGCGGACGTAGTTGGCGATCTGGCGGTCGACCTCGCGCCAGACCTGGTCGGCGAGCCGGCGTTCCCCGGGCATGAAGCCGCCGAACCAGCGCATGATGATGTCCTTGTCCTTGAGGAAGAAGAACACCAGCATCGGCATCAGGACGAGATAGACCAGGATCGTCAGCACGCCGACCAACGACGACACCGACATGCTCAGGACCTGCTGACCATAGCTGGCGATTTCGCGTCGGACCGTGGACAGGATTTCCTCTGCCTGCTGCATCGACACGACCTCGGGGAAACGCTCGGGCAGCGTTTTCAGGACTTTTTCTCCCTTGGCAATCATCGACGGCAGTTGCTGAACCAGTTCGGTGACCTGGCGCGACAGCAATGGCATCAGTACGAACAGGACAAGCGTCAGGAACAGGACGAAGGCAGAGAACACCAGCGTGGTGGCGAGCCAACGCGGCATGCCCCGGTCCTCGAGGACAACGACGAGTCCTTCGAGCAGGTACGCGATAACGGCACTGGCCAGTACCGGCGCCAGCATGTCACCCATCGTCAGGACGATGGCGAAGCCGACGGTCAGCACGAGCGTCAGGAAGACTATCTGTGGGTCGGAGAAGGTTCGCCTGAACCAGTCTGTTATTAAACGCATCGGGCCTACCGGTTACGAGCGTCCGGATTCTACGCTGTCGAACTTGCGACGGAAAACCACTTCGAGTTCGTCGATAACGGTATCGGCCGCACGCCCCTGCAGGACATGCGCCGTCATCAACTCCGAGGTGTCGTGTAACAATTCGTCCCTGTTCAGCATCGGGTAGGTCGCCACCAGCCGCCGGATTGCCGAAATGACCGTCTCCGCGTCCGGTCGTGGAATCTCCAGTGGTTCGGCCGGTATCTTGGATTCACCCGTGTCGTCTCCCGCCCGCTCACCGCGCTGGTTGAGAAACTCGGCGAAAGCCACCAGCCCGCGCCGGTCTTCATCGGCCAGCGAGCGGTAAAGCTTCAGCAGCCTCTGTTCGGCGGCAGGCAGGGACAACTTTGGTGGCAGCATGGTGTACAGAAACTTTCTGGTCAGGCGTCGCGGTGCGCTTCGCAGTAAGCGCGGGCGAAGTCGAGCAGTTCCTCCATGACCCGGACGCGGAACTTCTGTTTCTGGTGCACGAAAGAGAACGGTCGCTCCAACGGTGGATCGAGTTCGATCGCCACCAGCGTGCCGAGCCGCAGTTCCTTTTGAATGGTCGCGTTCGAAACCACGGAAATGCCCATACCGGCCTCGACGGCGCCCTTCACCGCCTCGGGGCTGCCGAGCTCCATCGCGATATCCATGCAAGACTGGCAGTCGGACTCGTTGTTCATGTACTCGTTGATGACCTCGCGCGTCCCCGAACCCTCCTCTCGACAGATGAACGGGTGCTCGAGCAGTTCCTGCAGCGTGATCTTTTCCAGGCCCGCCTTCGCGTGACCGGGCGGCACGATCGCGACGAGGTTGTCGCGACGGCATTCGTCGACGACGAGGTTCTTGTTGCTGACCGGCGCCTCGACCACGCCGAGGTCGATCGTGTTGTTCTCGACCATGGACACGATGCCGTCGGTATTCGAGACCTTCAGGTGAATGCTGACGTCCGGGTACTTGGCGCGAAAATCACCCAGCAGGGCCGGCAGCATGTACTCGGCGATCGTCGTGCTGGCGCCAATGGTCAGCGATCCGCTGATTTCACCGGTCATCTCGCGAACGGCATTCTCCATCTCGCCGTACAACTCGAATATCTTGTCCGAGTACTGGTACACACGAGCACCCGCATCGGTCAGGCTTATCCGGTTATGGGTGCGATCGAACAGACGGGTATTGAAATACTCCTCGAGCTGCCGGACCTGGAAGGTCACGGCGGGCTGCGTCATGTGCAGTGTCTCAGCGGCCTTCGTAAAACTCAGAAGACGAGCAACGGTATGGAATACCTGCAACCGGCGGTCGGCCATTACTCAAATACTCTCAGTGGATCAATAAGCAGGCTTTATATTATAGCCAGTTAATAAAGTCGCGTCTGCCTACCGCGTCGAGTGCAACCGCCTGGCGACAAAGATCAAGTGTGTTCAAGGATTTACTGGACATTTGTAACCTGGTTGCCATAGCCTTCGGGCAATAACGAAAAAAGATCCTGCCGAGCCTCGCCTACGTACCAGGGCTCGACGATGGAGTTCGAGACACCCAGCGCGGACCAGGGAAGGCTGCCGTTTCGGGTCGGGCCGGTTGACCGACTGAAAAAGCCGGAAAAAACGCAAGAAAATCATTCGGTAAACGCCAACCGCACGAGCCGGGACGGATCGTGCGGTCGGCGCCCGGATCACTGACGGAGGGTTCATGGAGCACATCAAATCACGCCGCCTGTGCAGCACTGCCTGCTGCCTCGCGGCCTGCGCCACCGGTGTCCAGGCGGCCGGCTACAAGCTGCCCGAGTCGTCGAGCAATGCCACGGCACTGTCGGCTGCCTACGTTGCAAACGCCAGGGGGCCGGATGCCTCGTACTACAACCCGGCAGCCATGGTCATGGACCCGGGCGGGGCCGCGGTCAGCGGTGACCTGACGCTGGTGCACCTGCCGCGGATCAATTTCGCAGGTACCCAGACCATCCCGGGCCTCGGAACGCTGCCGGCAAGCGACGCCAGCCAGGTCGAAAACATCGCGGTGCCGACGCTGCATTACATCAGCCCCTATGTCGGCAAGGCCCGTTTCGGCCTGTCGATCGTCACCCCCGGTGGCTTGTCGAAGCGCTGGAAAGGCTACGGTGCCTCGGCTGCCGAGGAATTCTCGCTCAAGACCGTCGAAATCAACCCCACGGTCGGTTACCGGCTTACCGACAGCCTGTCCGTCGGGGGTGGCGCACGCATGCTCTACAGCAGCGGCGTGGTCAAAAGCCGGGTGCCGGGCAGCGTGTTTCGCGACCTCGAGGGCGACTCGGTCGACTTCGGCTACAACCTGGCCGTGCATTTCGAACCCAACGACATGTACGCCTTTGCGGTTACCTACCGCTCGAAGATCGACATGACTGTCGAAGGTGATGCCATCCTGGGCGTTGGCGCAGCAACGCTGTACAGCGGCAGCGCCTCGGTGGAAGTTCCCCTACCGGCTGCGCTGTCCATCGCATCCGCGTTCCAGCTGCGATCGGACACGACACTCGAGGTCGTTTTCGAACGGACCTACTGGTCCGCTTACGACCAGTTGGACTTCAACTACGGCTCCCCCATAGCGCCACCGCTGGTGCCGATATTCGATAACCCGATTCCGAAGAACTGGTCGGATTCCAACACGATCCGCTTCGGCCTGACGCACGTACTCGACGACAAGTGGACCCTGATGGGGGGATTTGCCCTCGATAACTCGCCCGCACCGCCGCAGACGATCGGCTTCGAACTGCCCGAGTCCGATGGCAAGATCTTCTCCCTTGGTGCCCGCTACAAGGCATCGCCCGAACTCGAATTCGCAGGTGGCGTGCTTTACACCAAGCGCGACGACCTGAACGTCACCGCGGCCGGGAACAACAACGGCCTGACCGGCACCTTCTCCGATGCCGGGGCGCTGCTGGTGACGTTCGGCGCCCAGTACAACTTCCTCTGATCCAGCACACCCATAACAACAAAGCCCCCGCCTGAACGGCGAGGGCTTGTTGTCTTCATCACAGCCCGGTCCCTGGCGGGACCGGCGATCAGATGTACAGGCAGATGTCGGACTGACCGGCGAATTCGAAGAAGCGAGCCGCGCCCGCGTACTCGACGCCGTCGATGAAGGCCGACGAATCCATGTCGAACAGGTCCACGGTCATCTGGCACGCGATCAGCCGGACTTCCGCCTCCTGGCACAACTCGCGCAGTTCCTCGAGACTGGCGACACCCTTGCTCGCCATTTTCTTCTTCATCATCGAGGTCATCATGGCTTCCATGCCCGGCAGTGCCGTCAGCAGAGTGGGAAACCATTTCTCCATGCCCATCGGCATCGGCATCCCGGGGTTCCCCAGCGGGGTCACCTTCAGGTCCAGGTCCTTCTTCAGCAGTTGCAGGCCGTAAAACGTAAAAAAGATTTCCGTCTCGTAGCCCAGCGCTGCCGCGGTCGATGCGAGGATAAAGGGTGGGTAGGCCCAGTCGAGCGAACCTTTGGTCGCGATGATCGCGAGCTTCTTTTCTTCCATCTTGGCACCCTCCTCAGGTTCTGGAAGTCGATTCTGACGCGTTCGCCGGAATCAGGCCTTCTTGATCAGGAACTCGAACTTGCCGCCGACTTCTTTCGATTCGACCAGTTCGTTACCGGTCTGGCGGGCAAATGCCTCGAAATCCTTGACCGAGCCCGGGTCGGTGGCAATGATGTGCAAAATCTTGCCGGCATCCATCTTGGCGAGGGTTTTCTTCGCGCGCAGGATCGGCAGCGGGCAGTTCAGGCCACTTGCATCCAGTTCTTCGTCGAAATCAGCCATGGGCAACCTCCAGTTGACTCTGTCGTCGTTGTCGTTGGTAAAAAAGTAGTTGATCCTTATATGCTAAGTGTCTAAGAAACGCAAGGATCACATGACTCCGGTACGCTTCTGGGCCGGCGCGACGATGTCGTATCCGAGCCGTGCCCAGGCGATGATGCCGCCACGCAGGTTGATGACGTTACCGACACCCTGCTGACCGAGGAAATTACAGGCGTGGTAGGAACGGGCACCGCTACGACAGTACAACACCACGTCCTTGTCTTTCGGCAGGTCGTGCATGCGCAGCGGGATCAGGTGCATCGCCAGGTGCTCGGACTTTGGCAGAATCCCCTGGGCGACCTCGGCATCGCTACGGATATCAAGCAGGGCAATGTCTTCGCCCGCGTCGAGCCGCGCCTTCAGGTCGGCGGCATCAATTTCTTTCACGAACATCCGGAATCCTCGAAAAGTTGCCAGGGAAAAAACCCCAATAGTATATTATGATTTCCTCATATAATCAATGCGCCACGCCCCGTGGCGACATAATCCCGGACGGAGACAGCGCCCATGGATCACCTGCCCATCTTCCTCTCGGTCAAGGACCGGTTCTGCGTTGTCATCGGCGGTGGCGAGATCGCCACGCGTAAAGTCGCGCTGCTGTTGCGTGCCGGCGCCCACGTCCAGGTCGTGTCCCCCGGCCTTTGCCCGAACCTGGACAAGCTGCGCCACGAGGGCCGCATCGAACATGTCGCGCGCGCGTACGAGGACGGCGATCTCGATGACGCCTACCTCGCCTTCGCCGCCACGGACGACGAGCAGACCAACCACCGGGTGGCCGAGGCAGGCCGGGCGATGCAGATTCCCGTCAATGTCGTCGACCACCCCGAGGACGGCAGTTTCATCATGCCGTCGATCATCGACCGCTCGCCGGTCGTCGCCGCGGTCTCGACCGGTGGTGCCTCGCCGGTGCTGGCACGCCTGATCCGCTCGCGCCTGGAGTCCATGATCCCCGCCGGGTACGGCCGCCTCGGCGAACTCGCCGGACGCTTTCGCGAGCGCGTCAAGCAGACCTTTGCCAACCCTGCCGACCGTCGCCGCTTCTGGGACCGTGTGCTGCAGGGAAATGTCGCCGAGCGGGTGTTTTCGGGCCACATGCAAGAGGCCGAGTTCCTCATGGAAGAAGAACTCGGCGCCGGGATGCTGCAGCCCGGCGTCGGCGAGGTCTACCTGGTCGGCGGCGGCCCCGGCGACCCGGACCTGCTGACGTTCCGTGCACTGCGCCTGATGCAGCAGGCCGATGTCGTCGTCTACGACCGCCTCGTCGCCACGGCCGTGCTGGACATGACGCGAAGCGATGCCGAGCGCATCTATGTCGGCAAGGAGCGCGACAATCACGCCATGCGCCAGGAGGAGATCAACCAGTTGCTGGCCGACCTAGCCAAGCAGGGCAAGCGCGTGATCCGACTCAAGGGTGGCGACCCGTTCATCTTCGGCCGGGGGGGCGAAGAGATCGACACCCTGGCCAGCCAGGGCGTGCCGTTCCAGGTCGTACCCGGTATCACCGCGGCATCCGGCTGCGCCAGCTATGGCGGCATTCCGCTGACGCACCGCGACTATGCCCAGTCAGTGACGTTCGTTACCGGCCACCTGAAAGACAACACGATGAACCTGAACTGGAAACAGCTCGCACAGCCGAACCAGACGGTCGTGTTTTACATGGGGTTGAAGGGCCTGCCGGTGATCAGCCGCGAACTGCAGGCACATGGCATGCCCGGCGACACCCCCGCCGCACTCGTGCAGCAGGGAACCACACCGATGCAGCGCGTCTTCACCGGTACCGTTGCCACGTTGCCCGACATCGTCGACAGGGAACAACCGAAGCCACCGACGCTGATCATTGTCGGCGAGGTCGTGCAGTTGCAGGAACGATTGTCATGGTTTGGTGCGTCTGCCACTTCGGAACAGGGCGCGACCTCCCCCGTGCAACCGGGCACCGAACTCTATTCGCCACATGGTCGCGACGAATGACGATGGCAACGAGCCGCTGCCGATTTTTTTAACAACTGCTGTCAATCGACTGACACGCATAACGGAACATTGCCGATAAGCAACTGATTTTGTTGATGTTGGACCACCTGTGGCAAGTTATATGCTTGGCTCAGGTCGGCCGTCTCGAACGCATTCAGCGCAAGGGCCGGGAGGTCGAAAATGCCAACGAAACAAGTCAGAGTGCCCATCAACAGTCCAGCCTGGCGACACTACATGGCGCAAGGCTGGGTGGTATTGCGCGCCGAAGGCAACTGGGCACTGATGTCGGCACCGGCCTGACAACCTCACCTGCACAACCGGCGGAGCCGCAACGACAGCGGCAACCATTCTCGCGCATGCATCCGGACTGCCGATCACCTATAGTGATCCGCCTGTCATTCGCCCCAGGCAATCCATGAAACGAGTTACCTACAAGGACCTGGTCGCGCAGATCGCGCCCCAGATAAACGAATGCTTTCCGTGGGACGTCGAAGAGCGGATGGATGCGGGAGAAGACCTGTTGTTCCTGGATGTCCGGGAGAACCAGGAATACGACACCATGCACATCGAGGATTCCCTGCACGTTCCGCGTGGCATTCTCGAAACGGCCGTGGAGTGGGATCACGAGGAGACGGAACCGGAACTCGTGGAAGCACGCGACAGGCAGATTGTCGTGGTGTGCCGCTCCGGCAGCCGCAGCATCTTCGCTGCCCATACGCTGCTGCAGATGGGTTTCAAGCATGTCACATCGTTGAAAACCGGCCTGCGTGGCTGGAACGAGTACGACCTGCCCCTGGTCGACATGGAAGGCAACAAGGTCGATCCCGAGCTCGGCGACCGCTACTTCGCCAACAAGCTGCTCGATTATCAGCGCCGACCCGTCGACGCCAGGTACTGAAACCTACCCGCCGCGGGCAAGCGCTCAGTCCGTTTCGCTGCCCCGCCCGCAGATATTCTCTTCGACGGCAATCACCGCTGCCTCGACACGCGAGTGTACGTCCAACTTGCGCAGGATCGCCTTGACGTGCAGCTTCACGGTGCCGTCGGAAATACCGAGATTGCGCGCGATCACCTTGTTGCTTTGCCCCTCGGCCAGGTGGCAAAGGATCTCGAGTTCGCGCGGCGTCAACTCGGCCAGCGCGCGGTGACTCGGCGCACTGGGAGCGACCTCGCCCTGCACCGCCTTGGCCAGCACGATCGTCAACTCCGGCGCGACCACGGTCTGTCCGTTGACGATATCCGCCAGCGCCGTGATCAGGTCGTCCGGCTCCATGTCTTTCAACAGGTAACCGCGCGCGCCGCCCTGCAGGGCGTTGATGACATCGTTCTCGTCGCGGCTCGTGGTCAGCATCACGATCGGCATCGGCACGGTCCGACGGCGCAGTTCCTGCAGCACTTCGAGGCCGGTCATGTCCGGCATGCGCATATCGAGCAGGACGACGTCCGGCTGTCTCTCGTCGACCCAGTCGATACCCTGGCGGCAGTCACCCACCGCACCGACGACCTCGATCCCGCGTCGCTCGAGCAACTCGCTGAGCCCCATTCTGAACAGGGCATGGTCGTCGATCATCAGTACACGCATGGGCAGTATCGCATCGGGCCGACGGGTTGCTGGTAACAGGCCTGCAATATACCGCATCTGCGGTGATTGCCTGCCTGGCCCTGCGCAAAGACACTCAGATGATCCAACGACTGTCGACCCGACGGTTCGCCGATTTCGGCTGGTAGGTCAACTCGATGCGCGTGCCCTCGCCGACCTCGCTTTCGATACGCAACTGGCCGCCGAGGCGGCGGGCGCGTTCCTCCATGATCGACAGGCCGATGTGTTCACCCGGATTGCCCTGCTTGGCGGTGTCTTCGAAACCGACACCGTCGTCCTCGACCAGCAGCGAATAGTGATCGTTGCCCTGGCAACTCAACATGACCCGCACGGTGTGCGCATCGGCGTGCTTGCGGATATTCGCCAGGCACTCCTGGGCCACGCGCAGCATCTGCATCTCCTCCGCCGACGGCAGCGCGACCTCGCGACACTGGTTCTGGAACAGCACGTGGATGCCGGTCTCCCGACCAAAGCGCTCCACCAGTTTCTCCAGCGCCGAGACCAGTCCACGCTGATCGATCGGCGCCCGGAAGCTGTTCAACAGTTCGCGCAACTCGGTGTGCGCCTCGTCGATGCCGGCACGAATGCGCTGCGCATCCTTGCTTGCCGCCTCGAGGCCGGGGCTTTGCTGCAGGAGGTCGTCGAGCAGGCGCACCTGGAAGCGCAGGCTGGCCAGCGTCTGCGCAAGCGAGTCGTGCAGTTCGTGCGCCAGCGTCGTGCGTTCTTCCATGATCGACAGGCGCTGGGCCTCGCGGTCGGAGCGCTGCTTGGCCACCGCCATGCCGAGGTGACTGCCGATCGTCTGCAGGAGTTCGAGGATGTCCTCGCGGTTGGAGATGCCGGGCTTGCGAACGTAAACCTGGTACACGCCGAGGAGTTCACCATGGTAATCCAGCGGCACCGCGACCATGTCGATCTGGTCGTGACCGAACATGACGCGTTTCAGCTGCCTTACGCAGTGACGCGCCGGGTTGTCGCACAGCACGTCGCCCGGCGTCAGCGCCTTGCCGCAGACACACAGTGCCAGCGGCAGCATCTCGCGCTCGCGCAGCACCTCGTTGTTGACCCCGATCGAGCCGACCACGCGCAGGCTGCCGTCGGGCTGTTCGAGGCGGACGACGGCCGCGACGCCATTCACCATTTCCTTCAGTACGCGCAGGAAACGCAGCAGCAACTCCTCGAGGTTCTGCGCCTGGTTGATGCTGGCCGCGACGTCGTAGAGGATCTTCAGGGACGCCGTCTTCTGCGCGAGGCGCGTGGTGTGCCGCGATACACGACTGTCCAT
>JAGRGW010000164.1 GCA_020445315.1 Gammaproteobacteria bacterium | reverse complement strand
ATCGACGAATCCTTTTTGCCGCGCAGCGCGCGCGACGGCAGTTCGTCCATGCCGACCTCTTGCGAGGCGTGGTGAATGCTCAACCCGGCCGGCAGGCGCCCGCCAGGCAGGTGCTCGCGCAGCACTTCCTCGCGCCCGACCAGGATCAGTGCGCACTGTTCGTCAGCAGCAAGAAAATCGACGGCAGCGGGAACGATCACGCCCGGGCCGTGATCACCACCCATTGCGTCGAGCGCAATGGTGATATTACGACTCACGCGTACAGGAACCTGTCAGGGGCCCGTTCCGACACGTTGCGGGAACAGGCCGGAGCATTACTTGTCGACGACTTTGCGGCCGCGATAGAAACCGTCGGGGCTGACATTGTGTCGCAGGTGTGTCTCACCCGAGGTCGGGTCGATCGACAGGGCTTCGTTTTTCAAGCTGTCGTGCGCGCGACGCATACCACGCTTGGAAGGGGTTTTCCGGTTCTGCTGGACCGCCATGTTCGTCTCCTCAAAGACCGTCAGTCTTGTTGTTGCCCATCGCTTTTCCAATCGGCCAGCGCGGCAAACGGGTTGTCATCACGTTGATGTCCGGCCGAGTCGCCCGTGGCTTCCGCAGCATTGACATCGTCTAGTTTCACCGCGCATTCGTCGACAGCGTGTGTCGGCGCCGTCGGGACGGCGAGGAGCAATTCGTCCTCGACCAGCGTCCGCAGAGCGACCCGCTCGTCCTCGACCAGCAACGGGTCGAGGTTATCCGGCAGCCGTTCGGCTTCGTCCGGACCCGACACCACTGCCAGCACCGTGCCCGAGTCCACCGGCCACACCATGCTGCCGAGGCAGCGTTGGCATTGGACATGGATCTCGGCGTTCACATGCACCGTTACGATTGCGCGCTTTTCGTCATCTGTCGCAAATGCCAACGCAAACGCCGCTTCGCCTTCGGTGGAAGTCAGAAGCGGCGCGAGACGTGGCATTTGTGCCAAAGGCAGTCTGCCTTCGTAGGCCTTGCCGAGTGCGCACAGGCGCCGCGGATCGGCAAAGTCGGGCAAAAGCGACAACATAAGCGCGGAATTATAGAAAAAGCCTCGCCTCGGGGCAATAAAAAAGTGTTGGATTCCCTGCGTTTAGTTATCGATCCCGGTCAGCCCCCGACGACGGCGAGCAGGACACCCGCCGCAACGGCCGATCCGATGACGCCGGCCACGTTCGGCCCCATCGCGTGCATCAGCAGGAAATTGTGGTGATTGGCCTCGAGACCGACCTTGTTGACGACGCGTGCGGCCATCGGTACCGCCGACACACCGGCAGCACCGATCAGCGGGTTGACCTTGCCACCAGACAGGCGATGCATCAGCTTGCCCATCAGTACACCGGCCGCCGTACCGATACAAAATGCCGCCGCACCCAGCGCCAGGATGCCCAGCGTCTCCACGCTGAGAAACTTGTCGGCCTGCAGCTTGGAGCCCACCGACAGGCCGAGAATGATCGTGACCGCGTTGATGATCTCGTTCTGGGCTGCCTTGCTCAGGCGATCGACGACGCCCGACTCGCGCAGCAGGTTGCCGAACGTCAGCATGCCGATCAGTGGTGCCGCCGACGGCAGGAACAGCAGGCACAGCAGCAGTACCGTCAGCGGAAACAGGATCTTTTCCAGCTTGCTGACCGGGCGCAGCTGCTGCATCTCGACCCGGCGCTCGCTTTGCGTCGTCAGCAGTTTCATGATCGGCGGCTGAATGATCGGCACCAGCGCCATGTACGAGTAAGCGGCCACCGCGATCGCACCGAGCAGGTCCGGGGCCAGCTTGGAGGCAAGGAAAATGGCCGTAGGGCCATCGGCCCCCCCGATGATGGCGATCGCCGAGGCCTCCGCCAGCGTGAAATCAAAGCCGGGAATGACGTTCAGCGCGAGCGCGCCGATCAAGGTCGAGAAAATCCCGAACTGGGCCGCCGCGCCTAGCAATAGCGTGCTCGGCTTTGCGATCAGGGCGCTGAAATCGGTCAGGGCGCCGACGCCCATGAAGATCAACAGCGGAGCCACGCCCGAGCCGATTGCGACCGCGTAGAACTGGTACAGCATGCCGGGCTCGTAACCGAGGTTGTGCGCCAGCAGCTTGGCCTCGCTCGAGGCGGCACCGTGCGCATGCTTGACCCCATCGCCGAGTTCACCGACCGGCACACCCAACACCTGCGCCAATGCCCCGAGATGGGCCGGATCGCCGGCCAACAGCAACTGGCCCACGCCATCTTCGGCAAGGCCGGCGACCGGGACGTTGGCGAGGATGCAACCGAAGCCGATCGGCAGCAACAACAGCGGCTCGAACCCCTTGCGAATCGCGAGAAAGATCAGGCCGGCGCCAACCAGCACCATGACAATCTGGCCGATCTCGATGTTGGCGATGCCCATCGAGCGCCATATGGCCTCAAAACCCTGCTCCATCATCGGTCTCAGCCCAGCGTCAGCAAGACATCACCAACCTGGACCGCATCACCCTCCTTGACCACCACCGCCTGTACGGTGCCGGCCTCCGGCGAACGCACCTCTGTCTCCATCTTCATCGCCTCGAGGATCATGATCACGTCACCCGAGTTGACCTGCTGGCCGACGATGACGTTCACTTTGAAGATGTTGCCGGCGAGCGGTGCAGGCACATGCCTGGCGGCTGCGGCCGGTGCCGGCACGGGTGCGGCTGGCGCCACTGCGGCCGGTGCCGCCGGGGTGGCGGCCGGCTGGACGTCGGTCACTGCGCCGCCCGGCGCGACGACGACATTGTATGCGCGGCCGTCGACGGTGACCTGGTAGGCCTCCGGCGCTGGCGGTGCGGATGCTGGCGCAGGTGCCGCGGCCGCAGGCTTCGGCGCAGGCTCGGTGCCCGGCACCGGTTCGAACGCATCCGGGTTGTCGCGGTTCTGCAGGAACTTGAGGCCGATCTGCGGGAACAGCGCGTAGGTCAGGACATCGTCGATCTCGGCGTCGGCGACGCGGATGCCATGCTCCTTGACCAGGCCACGGAACTCGGTTGTCAGCTTGTCGACCTCGGCCTCGATCAGGTCTGCCGGACGGCAGGTGATCGCTTGCTGGCCCTCGCCGAGGACGCGCTGCCGCAATTCTGCGTTGACCGGCGCCGGCGTCGAGCCATACTCCCCGCGCAGCACGCCGGCCGTCTCTTTGGTGATGTTCTTGTACCGCTCGCCGGTCAGGACGTTCAACACGGCCTGGGTTCCGACGATCTGAGACGTTGGTGTTACCAGGGCGAGGTAGCCGAGGTCTTTGCGGACCTGCGGGATTTCCTGCAGCACCTCGTCCATGCGATCGGCCGCTCCCTGTTCGCGCAGCTGGTTCTCCATGTTGGTCAGCATGCCGCCCGGAACCTGGGCCACGAGGATGCGCGAATCGACACCGCGCAGCGAGCCCTCGAACTTGGCGTACTTCTTCCGCACCTCGCGGAAGTAGGCGGCAATCTCTTCGAGCAGGTTCAGGTCGAGGCCGGTATCGCGCTCGGTCTGCTGCATGATCGCCACGACCGATTCGGTGGCCGAGTGGCCGTAGGTCATCGCCATCGACGAGATCGTCGTATCGACCATGTCGACACCCGCCTCGGCCGCCTTGACCAGCGCCGTCGTGCTGGTGCCGGTGGTCGCATGCGAGTGCAGCGCGATCGGCAGGTTCACCGTCTCTTTCAGCCGCGAGACCAACTCGAAACCGGTGTACGGGTTCAACAGACCGGCCATATCCTTGATACAGATGGAGTTGCAGCCCATGTCCTCGAGCCCCCTGGCCATGTCGAGCCAGTACTGCAGATCGTGGACGGGGCTGACGGTGTACGACATCGCACCCTGCGCATGCCTGCCCACGTCGAGCGTGGCCTTGACCGCCGTCTCGAAGTTTCGCAGGTCGTTCATGGCATCGAAGATGCGGAACACGTCCATGCCGTTGTCGGCCGCGCGCTCGACGAAGCGCCTGACCACGTCGTCCGCGTAGTGTCGGTAACCGAGGATGTTCTGGGCGCGGAACAGCATCTGCATCGGCGTGTTCGGCATCGCCTTTTTCAATTCGCGCAGGCGCTCCCACGGGTCCTCTCCGAGGAACCGGATGCAGGCATCGAACGTCGCCCCACCCCAGGTCTCCAACGACCAGAAACCGACCCGGTCGAGCTTTTCGGCAATCGGCAACATGTCGTCCAGCCGCATCCGCGTGGCAAACAGGGACTGGTGGGCGTCGCGCAGGACGACGTCGGTAATCGCGAGCTTGTTCGATGTCATGAGGCAGTCTGGGTCCTGGAAATGGGTTACGTCTGGATCAGGCGCCGTGCGTGGCCCGGTAGCGACTCACGGCGACCGCAATCGCCGCGATGACCTGGCGATGATCAGACACGTCTATCGGTGGCGGTAATTCGGGATGTACCTGCTCGGGTTGGTGCAGGCGATCGGCGAGCAGTGACATGCCGCGCAGCGTGAACACCAGCACGGTCAGAAAACCAAACACGATGCCCATGCCCAACAGCATGAGCTCGGCACCCTGGATCAACAGATCGGTGTTCATCACGGATTCCCCGTGGCGCATCGGTATGCGCCAGCATTTTCCTGCATTTGGAACCGCCAGTATTGAACAGACGGGTTACTGGACAACCTGGCAAACGGTCATTCTAATGGAACCGCGTCTCCCGGACGTATTGATAGATTCTATTGCTGACTATATTTGCGCCCCGGTACAGCCTGAAGGGCAGCGATGAGAAACGCAAAAAGCGAGGGAAAATCACCGAATGCGAGTCGTTTTGGCATCAACGTCGCCGTTCAGGCGACAATTGCTCGAGAAACTGGGCATACCGTTCGAAACGTTTTCGCCGCGGGTGGACGAGTCGAGGTTCACCGGGGAACCGGCTTCGGACCTCGTTGAACGCCTGGCCGAGGCCAAGGCGCGGGCGGCCGGTAGCGCATTCCCGGATGGCCTGATAATCGGTTCCGACCAGGTCGCGTCCATCGGCGACGAGGTCCTCGGCAAACCTGGCAATCGAGAGAATGCCATTGCCCAACTGACAGCCGCGTCTGGCAAGACCGTGCGATTCCACACCGGACTCTGTCTCTACAACGCCGCATCCGGCACCTGCCGCACCGTGGTCGAGCCGTTCGACGTCTGCTTCCGTACGCTGGACAGCGAACAGATCTCGCGTTACGTCGACCGCGAGCAACCATTCAACTGTGCCGGCAGTTTCAAATCCGAGGGTTACGGCATCACGCTTTTTTCCGCGCTGCACGGCCGCGATCCCAACACCCTGATCGGGCTGCCGCTGATCGGACTGGTCGAGATGCTGGCCGCAGAAGGACTGGCGTTGCCCTGACGGTCGGTTGACCTGGTCAACCGCCCCCTTTCAATCGACCCCGACGACCCCGTCCATTGCTGCGTAGAACGTCGGCAGGACCTCGCTGGCGAATGCCTGCAGGCGCGCCTGGCTCTGCACCGTCTGGCCGGCGACCAGCGGCGTCGATATCGCGATCCAGGCACCATCCGCCCGGCCCGGGTAGATCCGGGCAAAGGCCTCGATCGCCTTGCCCTGGTAGCGGTTGCTCAGGCTCGAACCGGCCACGCGGTACCAGCGCCAGACCAGGAATTCCTCGTCGACAGCACCGATCCGGATCACGGCCTTTTCCTGCACGGCGGCGAATTCCTCGCCACCTACCCGGACCAACTGATGCCCGAGGTCGACAAGGCGCGCTTCCTCGCCCGCGATGCGGTTGTCGGGGCTGATCGCCTCCAGTCCCTGCTGCTGACGCGGGAACAACAACGCCTGCAGGCGCACGTCGTCGTCGCCGCTGCGCAGCTCTTGGTTGAGCACCAGGGCCCCGGGTGGATGCACGGTGTTCCAGGGCGGCGACGCTTCGTCCAGGGCCTGCCAGCCGTTCGCGTTGACAGGCAGCGCCAACTCGCCGTGGACCACGGGTTCGATCGACATCGCGCGCGCGGCGATCAGGCCCGCACCGACAGACAGGCCGACCGCGACAATGGCCATACCCGCGACCAGCGCGGTGACCGCCGTCGTCGACATGTCGCGCGGCGGTGCCACCGCGACCGGCGGCGGCTCGGTCTCCTGCCAGTACGAACCGATCCAGAACAGCAGGAACATGACCAGGCCAAAGAACACCCAGCCGTAGACGAGGTGGTCGACGCCGGTGGCGTATTCCATGCTGCTCAGGTGGCCGATCATGACGATCAGGTAGGCGCGCACGCCGTTGGCGAAGATCGGTACAACGGCGGACAGGGCGATGAACAACAGCCGCTTCCACAGCGTGTGGTAGGTGATGTAGGCGTACATCACGCCGAGCGTGACCGAGGCGATCAGGTAGCGCACGCCACTGCAGGCCTCGACCACCGACCAGTCTCCGGTCGGCAGCGAAAAGAACAGCCCGTCGCGGTACACCGGGATTCCGGTCAACTCCAGTGCCGCGACCGTGAAGGTCGCCGTGAACTCCATCATCGGCGGCACCAGGTCTTCGCCCATGGGTACGGCGAAGAACAGGAACATCAACGGGAACAACAGGAAGCGACTGACCTGGTAACCGATCAGCGTCGCCACGGTCGAAATCAGCACGGCCACGAAAGCGGCCTGCTCGACGACCTGGACACCGGTCAAGCGCGCCAGGACCCAGGCAACCAGGGCGCCCAGCAGCAAGACCAGGAATGCCGGTGACGGTTGCGGCTGGTAGACCGCCAGGTGCCGCCGTTTCTGCCAGACCAACCACAGCGTGATCGGCACGATCAGGAAACCATGGGTATAGGTCTCGAAGTGGTACCAGATGTAGACCATGCCGCTGGCCGTGGACCAGAACACGGCCACCAGGACCAGGACCGCCACGACAACGGCAGCCAGCGTCGAACGCCAACGATTCTCGGGGGATTGCAGGTCAGCGTTCATCTGCTGTTTTGGCCTTCCTGGCGGCTCGGGGTACAGATCAAGAGGCCAGTTTCACGCGTTCGGTGCCGGCAGCGCGTGCCGGCTCGTACAGCGTCTCGTCCATCCGGCCCCATTGGAAATCGCTCACCAGGCGACGGAGGCGCGATTCCATACGATGCAGGTTGAGGTAGTGACGAAACCGGGTCTTCGGATCGAGACCCGCCTGGCGTGGCTGGTCGGGATCGATCTCCCAGGGGTGGAAGTAGAATATCACCGACTCCCCGTCGATACGGTTGACCCGCTGCATGGCCATGCGCATGGCCGGGTAAGGCACCAGCCGGAACCATCCACCGCCACCGCACGGCAGATTCCGGCTGCCCAGCCTCACCGTCGTGACCGGGAACTCGATCAGGTCGCCGCCGGTCGGCCGGAACGCGAAACGGGGGGCATCGGGCATCCCGTACAGGTCGTGCCGAATCGGATAGATACTGGAACTGTAGCGATGACCGGTCTGCTCGAGCACGTCGAGCGCCCACAGGTTGGAGGCACCAATGGAATAACTGGCGGCACGGTAACCGATGATTTCCTGGCCCGACAGGTCTTCGAGCAGCTGTTTCGTCCGCACGACGTCGTCACGGAACTGGTCGGCATCCTGTTGCGTGACGCGCACATGCGACATGCCGTGGCTCGCCAGCTCATGGCCGCCTTCCACGATGCGTTTGACCATCGCCGGGTAACGTTCGGCCACCCAGCCCAGCGTGAAAAAGGTCGCCTTGACGCCGTTGTCGT
>JAGRGW010000163.1 GCA_020445315.1 Gammaproteobacteria bacterium | reverse complement strand
TTCATGATGACCGCCATTCGCCGCTCTCGGGGCCAAACGGGTACGTTTCGATGAATCGCCATGCCAACACGTCAATAACCGTTCTGCTTCTGCTCACCCTGTTGCTGAGCACGGCTGTCGGCGCCACGGTCAGCGATGTCGCGCTGAGCAGGGGCACGTTCAACCCGTCGGCTGGCGAGACGCTGGACCTGCAGTTTCGTCTCGACCGGGCGGCCGCTGTCACGGTCAAGGTGTTCGATGCCGACGATGGCCTGGTCCGCGTGATCGAAAGCGGCGCAGCACGCGAGGCCGGCATGCACCGGGTGACCTGGGATGGCCTGGACGATGACGGCAGACCGGTACCCGACGAGGCCTACACGTTCACGATCGAGACCGACGGCGGCGCCGTGTACGATCCGACGACGTTTTCCGGCGGTGTCGTCGCCGATGCCGACGATGCGGTGTTCGACCAGGAGGGTGTGCTGCTGTACAAGCTGCCGGCCCCCGCACGCGTCCTCGTGCGCCTGGGCGTCGACGGTGGTCCGATGCTCAAGACCCTGGTCGATTGGAAACCGCGTGCCCAGGGTGCGATCACCGAACCGTGGAACGGGCGTGATGCCGATGGGTACGTCAACCTGCGGTCCCATGACGGCTTCTCCGCGTTGATTACCTACGTGACGCTGCCGGACGCAACCGTGATCACCTACGGCAACCGGCAGGAGAGTTACCGCGACTACAAGCTCGCTCGTGGCAAGGGCAGGCCCGTGAAGCCCGCGCGCGAGCGGGAGACGGCGAGCGCGCCCGTACTGCGTCCGACGCTGCTGGTGCCGCCGGCCTGGAGCCGCGCGCCGAGGGTGACGCTGGAGCTTGTCAGTGTGGCGGACGGAGCCGCTTCAGCGGTGCCGACCGTGTCGAACGCGGTCAACGTACGCATCGACGTCGATCCGGCGGACCTTCCGACACTGCTCGACGACCAGTTCGAGGTGATCCTGTTCGTCGACAACGTGTTCTTTGCCGAGGCCGAGCGCGGCCACCTGCCGCTGAACTGGCGTTGGGAACTGCAGCAGTTCCCGGCCGGGGAGCACGTGCTGACGGTCAACATCGCGAGTTTCCGCGGCCAGGTCGGTGTCGCGAGCCGCAAGGTGAGGCTGGTCAAATGAACATGCGTTCGGTTAAACGCAACGGGTGGTGCCGGGGTCTCGCGGGGTTGCTGGCGATCGTGGTCTCGTCTTCGGTACACGCGGGCATGGTCTACACGGCCCTGGACGACGGTGCCTGGGCACTGTTCTACCGTGCTGACATGACGCGGGATGCCGTGCGTATCGGCGATGCCCTGCCGGCGGGAGATCGAGGCGCGGCGCGCCTGTCGCCGGACGGTACACGGGTTGCGTTCGAGATCACCGGGGCAGGCGTTTTCGTCTGCGCCGTGTCACCGGGTGGGGCATGCGCGCACCTCGCTGCGTTGTCGGCGTCGGCCGTGCGTCCGTCCTGGTTGCCCGGTGGCCGGGAGCTGGTGTTCGCCCGGTTCGACACCTCGGCCACCGGCGAGGATTCGACGATTGCGGTGACTCGGCGGGACATGCAGGCGGTTGAGCCGCTGATCACGATGACGGGCGTGCAGGACGATCCGCAGGTCTCGGCGGACGGCCGCTGGCTGCTGTTCACCTCCGGCGTGACGATCGGCCTGCAGCGCGCCGGTGTGCAGGTCGTGCAGCAGTTGTGGATCACCGACCTGCGTACCGGTGTCACGCGCCTGGCCCTGCCGGGCAG
>JAGRGW010000551.1 GCA_020445315.1 Gammaproteobacteria bacterium | reverse complement strand
CACGTCGCAACACGGCCCTGTATGCCTTATCCGCGCTCACCTGAAGCCGTGGCTGCTTGTCTTTGCCGCTTTTCTGCTGACGTCGTGTGTACATCGCGAAAGGGTCATCGAACCCGAGCCACTGGGAGCGAAAATCGAAACGCCAGGGCCATTGCGCCCCGCGCGCGCCACCCCTGCCAACGATGACCGCGCAGACGGCGGCGGCGACCTGCGCGAGCTTCCGCGGACGGAATTCCGCGATGCACCGAAGATTGCCGGCAAGACCGGCACGATCATCGAACCCGCTGCCAAGGATCTTTTCGTCGATGGCGAACCCGTTACGCTCAGCATGGACAGCGTGCCACTACCGGCCTTTATCAACGAGGTCTACGGCAACATCCTTGGCCTGTCGTTCAACATCGCCCCCGAACTCCAGGACAAAACAGACCTGGTGACACTGCGGGTTACCGAACCGACGCCGCCCGGCGACCTTTACGGCCTGGCCAACCAGGTCATGAAAGACTATGGCGTGGCGGTTCGCGAAACCGAGTCGCTGATCCGATTCGAACCGGGCGGCGATACGGAATCTGGTGAGCTGCCGCTGATCGTCAGCGGCCGGACATTGCCGAGCGTGCCCTCATCGCATCGCACCATTTTCCAGTTCATTCCGCTAACCGCCGTAGAGCCCAAGCGCGTCACGTCCTGGTTGTCCACGGCCTTCAAAGGCCAGGACCTCACGGCCGTCAACGCCGCGGTCCAGAACGCCGTCGTGGTGAAAGGTCCGGCCGAAGTCGTCGCCCAGGCGTTGAAGCTGATCGAATTGCTCGACCGTCCACTCATGAGCGGGCGCTACAGCCTGCGTATCGAGCCAGCCTTCCTGACACCTTCCGCACTGTCCAGTGCACTGGAAAAAGTGCTGACAACCGAGGGGTATTCGGTCAGCGCGCGCCCGGGAACCGACACGATCGTCATCATCCCGCTGGACAACGTGGGCTCGGTACTGGTGTTCAGCACAACCCGCCAGTTGCTGGCCCATGTCCGCGAGTGGAGCACCGAACTCGATCGTCCGAACAAGGCAGGCATCGAGTCGAACCTGTTCCACTACCAGGTCCGCAACACGGGCGCCGAGGATCTCGCCAAGATCCTGGAGCCGATCGTGACGCAGGTCTCCGCCGAGATCGAGAAGGCCGAAACCACGACAGGCGACACAACGACCACGCAGCGCCGGGCGCAACGCAGCACGACTTCAAACCTTGTCGTAGATGAAGCGCGCAATTCATTGATTTTCATGGGCTCCACCGATGCGTGGGCACGCCTGCTTCCGGTCATCCGCCAGATGGACGCGCCACCGCGGCAGGTACTGCTGGAGGTCACGATCGCCGAGGTGACACTCGACGACACCGAGCAATTCGGCGTCGAGTGGATCATGAACGGCAGACTCGGCGACTACAGTGTCACCGGCGGCACCCTGGGAGGGCTCGGGATCGGCGGTGGCGGCCTGTCACTTTCCGTCCTCAACAGCGCCGGAGCTACGCGGGTGTTGCTGAACGCGCTGGCCAGCCGGCGCCGGGTCAACATCCTGTCGACGCCGCGCCTGCTGGTCAAAAGCGGATCGGATGCATCGATCGAGGTCGGCACCGAGGTACCCATCATCACCCAGCAGTCGACGGCTGACGAGATCGTCGACGGCAGCACAT